>DAOVAM010000119.1 GCA_030671065.1 Candidatus Aminicenantota bacterium | reverse complement strand
TTTTATTCTCAGTTTGTGTTGTGTTCTGCGCGTCCGCCAGAGCCTGTTCCCACTCATCTTGAGAGGCTTTTGAGATATCCACTCCTTTTTTCCGGAGCTGTTCTGTAGCTAAAAATTCAGCATTTCCTCCCAATACGATATCCACGCCCCGACCGGCCATGTTTGTGGCGATTGTTACAGATCCCGCTCTTCCGGCTTGAGCAATGATATTGGCTTCCATCTCATGATATTTGGCATTTAAAACTACATGCTTTATGCCTCTTTTTCTCAGGAGTGAGCTTAGGTATTCAGAGTTTTCGATAGAAATCGTGCCGACAAGCACTGGGCGTCCTTTCTCGTTGTTTTCGGCGATTTCCTCAACAACAGCATTCCATTTCTCTTTTTGAGTCCTGTATATCACGTCATGATGTTCGTAACGGACGAGGGGCTTGTTGGTCGGGATTTCCGCCACATCCAGTTTATAAATGGAGTGAAATTCTGAAGCCTCAGTGATCGCTGTTCCTGTCATCCCAGCCAGCTTGTCGTACATCCTGAAGTAATTCTGAAAGGTGATGGATGCGAGAGTTTGGTACTCTTCTTCAATCCGTACTTTTTCCTTTGCTTCCAGAGCCTGGTGGAGGCCGTCACTGTAACGTCGTCCGGGCATCAGGCGGCCTGTGAATTCATCAACGATGATCACCTTTCCGTCCTGGACCATGTAGTCCACATCTTTTTTAAACAGTTGATGGGCTTTGAGGGATTGGTTGATGTGATGGACCATATCCATGTGAGCCAGGTCATAAAGGTTGGGAACTTTGAAGAATTTTTCGGCTTCAGTTACCCCTTCTTCAGTCAGAATCGTGGTCCGGGTCTTTTCCTCCACCTGGTAGTGTTTGTTATTGAGGCGGCGGATGAGATTGTCCACCTTGTAATAGAGAGAAGTCGATTCTTCTGTCGGACCGGATATGATGAGAGGGGTTCGGGCTTCATCGATGAGGATGCTGTCGACCTCGTCTACAATAGCGTAATTGTGTTGCGGCTGGACGAGATCAGTGAGGCGAAATTTCATGTTGTCCCGCAGGTAGTCAAAACCGAATTCGTTATTCGTCCCATAGGTGATATCTTTGCGGTAGGCCTCATATCTTTCAGTATCTCCCATCTCGTGCTGGATCGTACCCACTTCGAGTCCGAGAAAGTTGAAGATCGGACCCATCCACTCCGTATCTCTTTTGGCCAGATAATCATTCACGGTGACGATATGAACTCCTTTGCCATTCAGAGCATTCAAGTAGGCAGGAAGAGTGGCGACCAGAGTTTTTCCTTCCCCGGTTTTCATTTCAGCAATTTTTCCCTGATGGAGGACGATGCCACCCATGAGCTGGACGTCGAAGGGACGCATTTTGACAGTGCGTTTTCCCGCTTCACGGACCACGGCAAAGGCTTCTATGGTAAGGTCGTCCAGAGTGGCACCCTGACGGAGTTTTTCTTTGAATTCTGCGGTTTTTGCACGGAGCTGGTCGCTGGTGAGATTCTGAATTTGAGGCTCAAGCTCATTTATGGCTGTGACATAGGGCTTGAGCCGTTTCAGATCTCTCTCGTTTTTCGTCCCGAATATTTTTTGAGCTAGCCATTTAAACATTTGAATATTTTTAACAGAAAGCCTGAGTATTGTCAATTTGGCTTGAAAGAGACGTTAAATCGGGAAGAGCTACTCTATTTGTGTTCTTCCTCATGAATGTGTTGTTTTGGCTGCGTGTTATCTCAAAAAAGGCGAGGTGTTTTATGAATTACACAGGGTGCAGTCATGAATCCCGCCGATTTATAGAATGAAGATGAAATAGAGCAAGAATCAAAATGAAATTTCGAAAGAATAGAGCCTTCTCTAAGCGTGTTGACAGTGAATTGTATATCCTGTAGGTTAATGGACTTAAGATTCCAGAGGAAATATTTTGACGTTGAAAATGTCGAAAAAAATGAAAAAGCTTCTTATCGTGGGTCTTATATTTTTATTTTTTTTCCTCCTGTACCAGTATTTTGTGAAAAAAGATATGACAGATTTTGGAGTTTGCTATCAGGGCGGAAAGAGGATTGTGAGAGGCGAAATGCTCTACCAATCTTCAGATGGCCATCTCCAGTATAAGTATTCTCCTGTCTCAGCTGTAGTTTTTTCAATCTTAACACTGTTCCCGTATGAAGCTGCAAAACTCTTGTGGTATTTCCTGGAGCTTTATCTTTTGTTTCTCTGTTTCTCTTTCTCCTATGATATTCTTCCTTTCAAGCATAGGAATAAAGGCCTGGTTCTTATTTTATCTTTTCTCGTTTTACTTAAATTTTTTGGGCGCGAGATAGAGCTTGGTCAGATCAATATTTTCATGACCTTTCTTTTGATTATGATGGTTAAATCTCTTCTCGAGAAAAAGGATATACATGCAGGCTTGCTCTGGGGATTCTCCTTGTTTTTTAAGCCCTATGCTTTAGTGTTTTTCCCTTATTTTCTTCTAAAAAAAAGAATGAAACTAGTTTTCTCAGGGATCGGGACAGTCGTTGTGGGTTTTGTTCTCCCTGTCTTTTTTTATGGTTTCAAGCAGTATACTCTTGTTTTAAAAGAATGGCAGAGAACGCTCTCCCTTTCTACTTCCTCTCTGCTTGACTACTATGATAATGGATCTTTATATTCCTTTTTCTTGAAAAATATTCCAGCTGATAGAGGGGACTGGGCTTGGATTTTGAGCATCTGCATGGCTTTTCTTATAGGATTTTTCCTGTTATGGATGATGAAATCTGGGAAGAAAAAGGGTGTGACGAAACCAGAAGTCCTCGAATCCTCGTTTTTGTTCATACTGATTCCTTTGTTTTCGCCTCTGGCCTGGCAGTACAATTACCTTTACTCCATCCTGGCTGTAGTTTTTCTGATGAATTTGATTCAGAAATTTCCTCCGGTTATGAAATATGTATTAATAGCGAACTTTGTATGTGTCGGGGCTAGTCTTAGAGAAGTGTTAGGAAAAGGAGGCTTTCATTTTTATACCCAGCATTCTCTGGTTGTCATCAGTTTTTTAATCATCCTTTTTTATCTTTTTTATTCTCGTGTAAAATTGAGCGCAGAATCAGACTTTAACGATACAGATAAGTAGACTCACTTATTTTAGGGGAAGAGGGGATTTGGCAAAAAAATTGAGTCACTTAAATATTGAATTGACGCCAAAAAGTTTAAAGTCAAAAACAGTGGCCTGGATTCCATTCCACGAATAATCTGGATTTTCATCATTCAAGTCGTTAAGCCAAATTCATATTATTGAGCCAAATATCTGGGGAGAATGTTCTTTGATGCATGGTTCATCGAGAGTTTAAAAGTTTTATCTTGACTCCGATAGAATATCAATACACTCAAACCAGACCAAAAGAGGTATTGATTTTTTTTTCTTGTTTTTTTATTATCAAAGAGCATATTTTTGAGAACCATTCTCATTTAAAAGAAAAAGGATAGTAGCATGTCAAGAATAATGAGTCTAGCCAAAGCTCCTTCAGACACGCCGTTGAAAATCATGGATATACTCGGTGGGCACGGAGTTCGCAGAAGGCTATTCGCATTAGGCTTTCATAAGGATGACACGATTGAACTGGATTCCCGGGCAATTCTTCGCGGTCCAATACTCGTGAAAAACCTGACTGCAGATACATCGGTCGCTTTAGGGAGGGGAGTGGCTCAAAAAATAATGGTAGAAATTATTGAATAAAGAAAACAACTATTCTGATGTTGTGTTCATCGGCCAACCGAATTGCGGTAAAAGCACACTCTTTAACGCGATTGCGGGTCTGAAGGCGGATACGTCTAATTTTCCGGGCACAACCATTCAGCACACTCACAGTAAGGTCAATGTTGAAGGAAATATTTTAAACATCATCGATTTACCGGGAACGTATTCACTGAATCCATCGGATCCTGCTGAAAAAGTTGCTCTCACTCATTTGTTTCATGAGAAACCAGACCTGATCATCAACGTGATTGATGCCTCTATTCTTGGCAGGAGTCTTGAACTGACTCTTGAACTGATTGAATTGGGTTACCCTGTTATCGTCGCGCTCAATATGATGGATTTGGCAGAGAAAAAGGGAATCGAGATTGATAAGAATAAACTCGAAAAACTTATTGGCATACCTGTTGTTCCCACCATAGCGACTCATGGCCGAGGGATCAAAGAGCTTTCGGATGCTGCTCTCCGAAGACTGGAAAAAGGATCATCCATATCTCCAATAAAGTGGTCCAGAGACGTGGAGCAGAAGATCGAGGAATTGACCAAAATTCTCCCGGATGATTTTCCTTTTGTCTCGAACAAAAGATTCACAGCTATCCATATGATCGAGGCGGACAAACTTTTTTTTGATGAAGTGCTCAAAGATATCAATCCTCCTTTGAAAAAAGCCCTTGATCGAATAAGGCATGACCTCGAGACAATGCACAACGCTCCGGCTTACGAAGTCATCTCGGCCGAGAGGCATCATCTCGCCTTTAAAATTTTTGAAGAATGCAGCCGAGTGAAAAGAGGGAAGAGACTCAGTTTTGAAGAAAGAGTCGATGATATTATCATGCATCCCTTTTTTGGATATCTTATTTTTTTAGCTGTGTTTTTTGGCTTTTTCTTTGTCATTTTCAAAATCGGGAGCCCTTTAGAAGAACTGCTTCTTGAGCCTTTGACCAACATAAGGCATTCCCTTTCGCTGAGTCTCGGAAAAGGTGTGCTGTTCTACTTGATAGACGGGTTGCTCGCAGGTATAGGGGGGGGAGTCGCTATTGTTCTCCCTTATTTTCTTCCTTTGATTTTTCTCATGTCTTTTTTAGAGGATGTTGGCTATCTTGCAAGAGCAGGATTTTTAATGGATACCTTTATGCACAAGATAGGGCTGCATGGAAAATCCATCTCTCCTTTTATCCTGGGTTTTGGCTGCAGTGTCCCGGCTATCGTTAATACTCGAATTCTGGAATCCCGGAGGGATCGAGTCATCACATCATTACTCATTCCGTTTATTCCTTGTTCAGCCAGGACGACGATCATCCTGGCTCTGGTTGCTTTTTATCTGGGGCCTTTATGGGCCCTTGGGTTCTATGTGTTCAATATCCTGTTGGTGGCAATACTCGGTCGATTGATCACCTTCTTTTTCAGGACTCCATCACCTGGATTGATCCTTGAAATCCCTTCTTTGAAGATGCCTTCTCTCAAAAACATGCTGAAGAAAACATTTTTAAAGATGAAATCTTTCATAAAATTTGCCTGGCCTATCCTGATCGTGGGCAGCATCGTTTTGGGATTTCTTCAATTTTTGCATTTTGACAGGTTCATAAACTTGATCCTTTCCCCTTTGGTTGAGAAAGGTCTTGGACTGCCAAGGGAGCTTGGAGTAACCCTCGTGTTTGGTTTTTTGAGGAAGGAGCTCTCCCTGGTCATGATGCTCCAGGCACTCGATGTCAACTACAAGGATGTGATGACAGTGATAACCAAAGAACAGCTCGTGGTTTTCACTGTGTTTATAAACTTTTTTATCCCCTGCCTCTCTACAGTGGCAATCCTCTGGAAGGAAATCGGGAAGAAAATAGCGCTCATCTCGATCGGGTTGAATACAGGAGTAGCTGTTATCCTCGGCCTTATTGCAAGATTGATCCTGAGAAGATAATCCGGAATCTACTTCTTGCCTTCCAGAATAACAGCTGCAACAGCATACTCTTTCAGGTGAGAGATGGATACATGCGCTATGTCTACGCGCAATCTTTGTTTATTTTTTATTTTCAGATCTGGTTTTCCGGAAGAGAGATTATAGAGCTCTACAGCGGTCCAGCTTATCCTCTTTCCTAACGCCTTGAAGAAAGCCTCCTTGGCAGCAAAACGAGCAGCCAGATGCTGATACTTGTTCTTTTTTTTCAGGCAGTAGTCGATTTCACGGGATGTAAAGATTTTTTCCAGAAAGCGTGGATTTCTTTCCGCAATTGTTTTAACACGTTCCACTTCGATGATATCAATTCCAGTTCCGAGTACCATATTCGTCTCCCTTCATGAAATCATCTGCCTTAATAAAATAAAATACAAGAAGATAAATTTCATATATATACTTTAATTTACTTCATATATCTTTCAACTCTTCGTTCAATGATATTCTCTCGGGGTGCAATTTCATTTTGATTTGAATTCACCAACAAGATTTTGAGCGGTTTTCTTTCCTGTTATTTCTGCCAGTTCCTCGATTGAGGCCTTTTTAATATGGTCTATACTTTTGAATTTTGCCAGAAGAGCTACTTTTCTTTTTTGCCCTATTCCCTCAACCCCATCCAGCCAGGATTCAAAGCTTTTTTTTCTTCTTTTCAGACGGTGGAAGGAAAGAGCAAAACGATGAGATTCGTCTCTTATATTCTGGAAGAGTTTTAAAACAGATGAGGTTCTATCCAGCCTGATCCCATCCTTACGAGAAGGTGTGAAGATGAGCTCTTCCTTCTTCGCCAGGGAAACGACTGGAAGATGGCGTAATCCT
>DAOVAM010000246.1 GCA_030671065.1 Candidatus Aminicenantota bacterium | reverse complement strand
AAAAGCTTGTTCGTGTTGGAGCTATTTTTTCCTCCAACTATAAAAAGTGTATCGACACTGGATGCCAATTCTGAGGTGGATTTTTGCCGGGTTTGAGTGGAATGGCAGATGGTGTTGTAGATTTTGAGTTCTTCTGTCTTTTCGATGAGAGCGGACACAATTTTTTCAAAGAGGTAAAGGTCCTGTGTGGATTGGGCAAGAACCGCCCTCTTTTTTTTTCGAGGCAGGCGTTTCACCTGGGCCTCGTCTTCAACTATAATTCCTTTTCCCTGGCTGAATCCTATGAGTCCTTTTATTTCTGGGTGTTCCTTGTTACCGACGATGATGATTTCTTCCCTCTGGGTGGCTAACAGTGCGACTAATTTTTGGATTTTTTGGACAATTGGACAAGTGGCATCAACGATTTGAATATTCTTTGTTTCAAGTTGACTGTAGGTGTCAGAAGAGACACCATGGCTGCGGATGATGACCCATCCTTCGCCAAGCTTGTCCAGGTCCGTAACGGATTGGATTCCTTGTTTTTTGAGATCTGTAATGACTTGGGGATTGTGGATCAGGTCTCCTAAGGTGCAAACTTTTCCGGTTTTTTTCTGTCTTGTTTCCCGGGCAATTTTTAAAGCTCTTCTGACTCCGTAGCACAACCCTGAATTTTTAGCTATGATGATTTCCATTTTTTTAAGAATAAATGAATGAGATATACTATATGAGTGAGTCTGATTTGTCAATCCTAACTATAGATAAAATCTTAACTTAGCTCCATTTTGGGATTTAGGACTCCCTCTTTTCTCAAGATGCCATAAACAAAAAGAAAGGGATCTTTCGGATAAGTTAAAATCGTATGAGGAGCTTTTGAAATCTATTTTTCATCTCTTTTATCTGGAGGAGACAGAGTCGTTCAATTTCAGATGACACAGAAAATTATTTCTCATTTATTGCGGAGGGCTGTCTTCTTCAGGAACGCTTTCCTCTTCAAGAATTTTGGAAAGTTCTTCTGGCGAAGGAAGATCTTTTATACTGTTCAGCCCAAAATAGGTTAAAAATTTTTCCGATGTCCTATAAATCAGAGGATTCCCTGGACTTTTTTTTCGCCCGACTATCTTGACTAGCCTTTTCTGGAGGAGAGTTTTCAACGTGTGAGTGGAATCCACTCCTCTGAATGCAGAGATTTCAGCCAGGGTTGTGGGTTGGTGGTAGGCGATGGCGGACAGAGTCTCGAGAGCAGCGGATGAAAGTCTATTTTTTCTTTCTACCTTGAGAAGACGCTTAATCCATGAATCATGCTCCGGTTTTGTGGAAAAAAAGTATCCCCCCGCAGCCTGGATGATATGAATACCTCTTTCGTTTGTCGTGAATGTATTCAGAAGCTCCATGATGGCCTGTTCGATTTCTTTTTCGTCAAAATCTGTTAGAACACTTTTCATTTTTTCGAGAGTCAACGGTTCCAGAGATATGAAGATCATGGATTCAATGATTTCTTTCAGGCGGTTTTGCATCAGTTGCCTTTACCATGTTGTGTTCGAAGCCAGACTTTAATCGGCTTGAAGTGAGTGTCCTGTATGGCAACGACAATCCTGGATTTGATGAGCTCCAGGAGACTTAAGAATGCAACCAGGGCTTCTTCGAAAGATTCCTGCTGGTTGAAATAATCCAGAAAATCGAGGAACTCATCGATTTCGAGAAGAGCCAGGATTTCTTTCATCTTGTCTTCTAAGGAAAATTCTTTTCCCTTTATTGTTTTTATTCCCTCTTTTTCCTTGCGTTTCATCAGGGCAAAAAAGGACTCAGCCAGGTCAAACAGGGAGACTTCGATAGAGTCCATTTCGTCTTCTTTAAGGATAGAAGGGAGGGCCGTTCTTTTCCATTTTTGTAATTCTTCTTCTTCCTTTTCTTTGAGAAGACCACTGGCTGCTTTTATTCTCTGGTAATCCAGAAGTCGATTCACAAGAACTTGACGAGGATCTTTCTCTTCATCCAAAGGCTTTTCTCGAGGAAGAAGCATCTGGGATTTTATATAAATGAGGAGTGCAGCGATGAGAAGAAATTCGGCTTCTCGGTCAAGATTTATTCTTTGTTTTTGTTCCAGATACTCCAGGTACTCTCTGGTGATTGTGGCGATCGGGATGTCGTGGATATCGATCTTTTTCTTCCTGATCAGAAACAGAAGGAGATCCAGAGGGCCTTGAAAAACCTCCAGTTTAACCTGGTAATTTGCCGAAGTGTCCATTGAATTCGAGTGTTCCTTAAAGACCGATCGCTGCCCTGACTTCTTCCATCGTTTCCTGAGCGACCAGCCGGGCTTTTTGGTTTCCCTCTTCCAGGATATCCCAGACGAACTTGGGATTTTTCTCATACTCGGTCCGCTTTTCTCTAAAAGGAGCAAGGAGTTCGATGAGGCTTTCGATGACGACGTTTTTGCACTCCAGGCAACCTATTCCTGCTTTGCGGCATTCGTCAGCCAGTTCCTCTCTTTTTCCTTTATCCACGAAGGCTTTGTGCAGAGTGAACACAGGGCAGTCATCTGGCTCTCCAGGATCAGTCCTCCGTTTGCGTCGGGTATCTGTGATCATGGGAGATATTTTCTGGCGGATAATCTCTGGTGAGTCCTTGAGGAAGATGGAGTTCCCGAATGATTTGCTCATTTTGCGGCCGTCTGTACCGGCTAACTTCGGGATTTCCGTGAGGATGGTCTGAGGCTCAGGGAAGACGTTTCCGTAGAGGCGGTTGAAACGTCGTGTGATCTCGCGCGCAAGCTCTAGATGATAGGCCTGGTCTTCGCCGACAGGGACGGCATTCGCTTTATAAATGAGAATATCGGCTGTCTGAAGCACAGGATACCCAAGAAATCCATAGGTGTTCAAGTCTTTATCCGGAATCTCCCTTTGCATTTCTTTAAACGTGGGGACTCTCTGCAGCCAGGGAAGAGGAACGACCATTGAAAGGAGCAGATGAAGCTCTGCATGCTCTTTGACTTCAGATTGAATGAAAACAACGCTTTTCTCTGGCCCCAATCCAATACTCAGCCAATCGAGTGCCACTTCTAAGGTGAAATCCTTGATGACTTTTGAGTTCTTGTATTCAGAGCTGAATGCATGCCATGTCACTATGCTGTAGAAACATGTGTGCTCTTCCTGGAATTTGAGCCAGTTGCGCAGTGCTCCGGCCAAGTGGCCGAGATGGCAGGATCCTGTCGGTCTCAGTCCGGAGAGAACGACTTTTTTCTTTTTTTGACTCATTTTAGGAGATTACTATCTTGATGATATTTTTATAGATGGGATTTATGATGTGTCGGAGAAGTCCAAGGTAGATCAGTGCCAGGAGAATAATAAAGCCAAAGGGACGGATCCGGTCGTATCTTTGGGCCGCTTCATCAG
>DAOVAM010000089.1 GCA_030671065.1 Candidatus Aminicenantota bacterium | reverse complement strand
TTTGAGTAGCCAGCCATTTTTTTCATTATCAGTAATAAGAGTTTCAAATGGAAGAAAATGGAGGATATCGTCTGGTACAAAGATTATGTTTTTTATGCTTTTATCTAAGCCAGGCAAAACAAGATTATTGAAGAGTTCATTTCCTAACTGGAAATTTTGATTATCTTTATCAGTGATGACTCTCAGATAATCTTGAACTTGGTTTTTTATATTATCTCTGCCTGGCAGTTGGAATATTTTAAGGTCATTTTTCGTGATAGCAAACGCATAAGAATCTTCTTGTCCGATGGAGTAAGCAAATATTGCAGTTTTTGTATCAAGGAGCTCTTTCTGAGTTTCATCTAGAGTAATGATTTTAGGATATCTAAGGTTTGCGTAGGCAGGATTTTCTCTACGAATTTCTCTCTTAAGGGAATCTGATTCATTTTCATAGTTTTTTAGTTCTTCATGAAGACTATTTTTATTTTCTGGAGAAAGTTCTGTAGCCAGTAATTTAGAATAAATGCTTGTAATATTTTTCTCCATCTCTTTTTCTCTGTTATGGAGTTCAGCATCTATATCTTCAGAAATATCTACTCGGGAGAGCTCCAAACTGTCCAGAAAGGCTCTGGCCTTTGCTCTTTCCAGGAAATTAAAAGCCTCGAAGGCGTATTCATTTTTTTCAGTATCGTGATAGAGTTTAACAAGGAGGTTTATTAATCGATGATATGCCTCAATTCTCTTATCTGTTCCCAGGAATTTTGCTTTGAGATTTTCTAATACGATCCGAGAGCGGATTTTTTCAGTAGTATCTATGGATGCTTTATAGTGTTCTATCGCCTCATTAAATTTCTCTTGTTGTTCATAGGCTTTTGCTGATTCAAGGTAAGCTTCCCACAGTATATGTCCTCCTTCTATTTGGAGTGCTAAATTTATCGCTCTCTGGGAATATTTTGTAGATTCCTCATAATTTCGCAAGTTTTGGTATACTAATGCTATATTTGTTAGCGCCATACTCATTACTTCAAAGTGTTGAATTTCTTCAGCCTTTTCGTAGGCATCTTGGAAGTTTTTAAGGGCATCATAATAATATTCTAAGTCCTGAGTAAGATTACCAATATCATTGAATACAGTTCCAATATTATTCAAAGCTTCAAATTTTACTTCTAAGGCTGTGATTTCAGTTTCTTTATCAATAATATTTTTTGAAGGTTTAAGTATATCTTCAAGAAGTTTAAGACAGTTTTCAAAATAATCCCGTGCATTATAATAGTCTTCAATATTATTGTTTTTAAGGCCTTTCATACGATAAGTTATTCCAATGTTATTTAATTCAGTGGAGAAACCGATATCATCTTTTAACTCTCTATCAATTTCAAGAGCTTTTATGAGGTACTCTAATGCTTTTTCATAGTCACCTAAATATATGTAAATTGCTCCTATATTATTCAAAGAATCTGACTCGTTTTTTTTTGTAATTTTTGTAATTATTAATGCTTGTTCATAATAATTAATAGCTTCAGAATAATTATTTAATTCTTTATTATAATTGCCAATATTTATCAGGCACCTTGCTTGTTCAATTTCATGTTTTAGATTCATTGCTATTTCTAGTGCTTCTTCATTCAATTTCTTAAACTCGCTGAGATTATTTAGATCCTCATATGCAAAACTCATTTGGCGTAAACATTTAAGTTCATGTTCCTTACTTCCTAATTTTCTGGCTTGATTGATGGCATTTTTGAAGCTTTCAATTGATTTTTGGTACTGACCATAAGAACGATGCTCCTTACCCTCGTTATAGAGCATGTAAATATTAAGTGCAGTTTGACACTCATTTAATTCGTTTTTTAGACTTAATTCTTGCGCAAGTCGTAAAGAATTTTCATAGTAACGTGAGGATTCACTCATCTGGGCAAGATTCCAATATATGAGTCCCAACTTTAGAAGAGATTCGCATTGCTTTTTTTTATCTGATATTTCTCTTGCGGAATTTAGAGATTTTTCAAAAAATTCTAACGACTTCTCGAATTCACCGTCCAATCTGAATTTTTCTGCTTGTGCGAAATTTTGTGTATATTCTTGCTCTAAATTAATTTTCTCATAGGGAAAAAGCTTTGGATTAAAGTAGAGAAGTACAGAAAAGAGACTAATCAACACTATTATAAAACTTAACTTACTATTTTTTTTCACGTTATATATTGCTTAGTTAGAGAAATTCCTTTCGTTAGATAATGCATTTTATCAAATTAATTGGAATTGAATCAATCGCCTATAGAGGTGAATTTTTTTCTCACCTCCATTGCAATCTGGGAGATTGTGTTGCAGTGTCTAAGCGGAATGCTAACTATATTTGATGCAATGGTTTTATATTTATTAGGCGAACAAGTCTACTGCGCCTAACTTTTCTTCTAAATTTTAGTTTTTTAAGTTGTAGAGCTCAGATAATAAAACCTAATTAATCTTCAGTAGGGCGTTTAACTGAACTTACTGTTCCAGTGACCTTTCTGAGTTTTTCGGGGAGATCAGAGCTGGTATCGCTGACCTTGTTCTGAGTCAGTTCAGCAGCTTCACCATTGTCGGGATTGATGTGCAGGAAGGGGAGAAAGGAGCTGATAGCTCTGATCTGTTTGAGGAGAAAGGTTCTGAAAGGATTTCTGTCATCGAGATCTCGGGCACTGGCGGCTGTGGGAACGGAGAGTGAGAGGATCGCAAGGCACGTCACGATCGCAATCGCTCTTAAGATAGTTTTTTTACGCATAGTACATCCTCCTATATATTTCGGTGGGCTTAAAGACAAAAAAGACAGAAAGGGATTCCGGGGAAAGGGAGTAAGTTGGAATCCTCATTTTTCTCTCCTATCCAAAGCGCACCAATAATTCTATTAATTGACAAAAAAATGTCAAGTCTTTTTTTTATGTAAGTTATTCATTTGAAACATCTTAAGACGCACTTGTTCATTCATATCTTTCAAAATGTGACAGAGTTCGTCACGCATATATCTTGTGTTATCGGACTTCTACACACCACATATATTGTATTGGTAGAGCACAACACATATTTAATTTTCTCTTACAGAGTCTTCCAATTACACGCACATATTGAGTCGTAGAAATAAGGTAAAAATTGAAGATTTTTTTGGTTAGTGGCGGTATTTTGCGCTGATTGAGCTTAATTCTTGTTCTGCTTCTGAAGGCGGGCTTGTGAGAAGGCTGATGACGATTGTCAGGAGAGCAGAGATAAAAAAGGCGGGCACAAGCTCATAGATCATGTTTTTGAGGGAGGATACCAGGTGCCAGACAATCGTGACAGTCGTTCCAGATATAAACCCGGCTGCAACTCCAGCCTTTGTGGTTCTTTTCCAGTAGAGAGCGAGAAGAAGGGGCGGGCCGAAAGATGCGCCCAGTCCTCCCCATGCAAACAGGACGAGCCAGAAGACCAGCTTTTTTGCGAGGAGTCCGAACACGAGAGACGCGATCACCAGGAACAAAACGACCAGCCGGCTGAGAAAGACGAGCTTTTTCTGGGTTATGGACTTTCCTTTGGCTGCGATTTTCTGGTAGATGTCACGCACGACTCCTGAGGATGCCACGAGAAGCTGGGAGTCGGCTGTGGACATGATGGCGGCCAGGATGGCGGCTGTGATGATGCCCATGAGGAAGGGATGGAGATGGACGGAGGCCAGGAAGGGGAAGATGTTCTCAGGGTCTTCACCGGGGAGTTCAGCTTTATTCATGTAGTAGGCTCTTCCCATCAGGCCGATGAATATCGCTCCCCAGGCCATGAGGACATTCCACACGGTTCCGATAACACAGGATGTTCTCAATGCTTTGGGGTCTTCTACAGACATGTAGCGAACGAGGATGTGCGGATTGCCGGGTGAACCGAGTCCGATGCCAAGGAATCCTATGATTCCGCCGAATGTGAAGGCAAAAGGATTGAAGAACTGGGGTTGGAAGTGTTTCAGGATCTCGAGGACTTCGCTCCAGCCGCCGGCATGAGAGATGACGATTATGGGGAGCGCGATAAGGGCGATAATCATAAATATGGCCTGGATCATGTCTGTTAAAGAGACAGCCAGGAATCCGCCGAGAGCTGTGTAGAAGAGGACGATGAGGGCGGTTATCAAGATTCCGGACGTCTCGCTCATTCCAAAACTTGTGGCGAAATTTTTTCCTCCGGCATTGAACTGGGAAGCCACGTAGGAGACCATGAAGATCAAGATGATGAAGACCGAGAGTATCCTCAAGATGTTGGATTTGTCTTTGAAGCGGGATTCGAAAAAGTCGGGAAGAGTCAGGTTGTCCATCATCGAGGTGTAACGCCTCAGTCTTTTTCCGACAAATGCAAAGAGAAAGACCTCGGCTGTGATGTAGCCCGATACCGCCCAGACCGCAGGGGCACCGATTTCATAGGCCATGCCGGTGACACCGAGGAGGAGCCAGGCCGACCTTCCGGAGACTACGGCACTCAGAGCGACTACGAATTTCTTCATCTTCCGGCCGCCGAGGAAGAACTCAGAGAGACCGGAAGAGGAGAATTTGGCAGAGAAGAAGCCGATGGCCAGTATGATGAGGAGGTACAGGGTGAAAGCGAGAATAGTGAGAGGATTTATCTGGACCGCTATCTGGGAAGCTTGTTCCATCCGGACTATTCCCCTTCTTCCTTAAAGAAGATGTAGAGAGCGATGGAGAGAAGGATGATGGCAGAGGGGAGGAGAAAGAGTCCAAAGATTTCAGCGAAAGTCATCGGGATTGCCTAGGATTCCCGGAGGACATAGCCGGTTGAAAGCGAGTGAACATGCTCCTCGAATGGCCGCTGTTTTCCCATGGGTTGTAAGAGCAGCCTATTTTTCCTCACTCTTGTAAAAATAGTTGATTTCCCACTCTGCGGTCTGAGGGCTGTCCGAGCCGTGAGTGGCGTTTCGTTCCACAGAGGAGCCGTACATCTGACGCAGGGTGCCGGGTTGAGCGAGAGCCGGGTCTGTGGCGCCCATCACTTCCCGCCAGTGAGAGATAGTGTTTTCTCTTTCCAGGACCATGATCAGGATTTCTCCTGAGGACATGAAATCTGTCAGGGGATCATAGAAATGCTTGTCCTTGTGGACGATATAAAATCCCTGCGCCTCTTCTTTTGTGAGAAGGATCATCTTCAGGCCCGATATTTTGAATCCTTCTTCTTCGATCTTCTGGATGATTTTGCCTATGAGTTTTTTTTTGACGGCGTCAGGTTTGATGATGGCTAGAGTTTTTTCGGCCATGATTGCTCCTTGTGCAGTATAAAGTCATTCTTTGTATATCTAAATCTCAAGATGGAGTCAATATTAATTCGGGGGAGGAATAAAACTGTACATTCATGGGTTTTGTTGAGCTGGCCAAAATTACTGAAATTACTAAGATCTGATCCCGAATGGTGGATTGACAGGGGAAGCGGGCGTCTGTAAAATGACTCTCGTGACTGAAGAGAAGAAAAACACCGAGAGCATCAAGAAATTCGCCCTTGACCTGGACGCTTCTCTTTTCGGGGTGGCGGATGTCACAGAGATCAGGGATGAATTCTTTCTGGATGAGAAGGTCCGCCAGAAATACAACAGAGCCATCTCGCTCGGAAAGAGGCTTCTAAACTCGGTTTTCGATGATATTAAAGACAAACCCACCCCGTTATATTTTCACCACTACCGCCAGCTCAATTTCTTCCTCGACAGGGCGGCTTTCCTGCTCTCTTCTCATATCCAGGATCTCGGGTATGATGCGCTTCCTATTCCTGCCTCTCAGATCCTGGACTGGGAGGACCAGAAGGGCCACCTCTCGCACAAGAAGGTGGGATATCTGGCAGGACTCGGGTGGATAGGCTTGAATAACCTTCTTGTCCACCCGGATTTCGGCGCACGGTTCAGGTTAGTTACGGTGTTGACCGATATTCCTCTTGAGGCGGATAAACCCTTGAGAGCCGGCTGCGAGGAGTGTATGAAGTGCCTGGAGACATGCCCTGCCCATGCCATTAAAGAAAAGAGAGAGGATTTTGACCATCGGGCATGTTTTGAGAAGCTCAAGGAATTCAGGAACAAGAGGATTGTCAGCCAGTACATCTGCGGAGTCTGTGTCAAAGCCTGCTCAGGCACGGAGCCGGTGTAGAGGAAGCGCTGTTTCGTTGTTTTGGACGTGCTGCGGCCTTGAGTGAGTTCAAACAGGGGGGATGATTTTCTTACCGGGCGATCCGGCTGACTTCTAAGGCTTTTTTCGAGACTGTCACTTTGTTTCGCCCTGAGTTTTTCGAACTGAACAGGGCACTGTCAGCGAGAATGGTCAGGTCTGTGGCAACTTTTTCGTAGTTTGTCGGGTAGTTTCTGGTGCTGGTTCTGGAGGCCCGGGTCTCAGAATAATAGCAGTGGGCCACTCCGAGGCTTATTGTCTTATGAACAATAACGGATTTGGGCTTGAATTTTATAGCCCGAATATATTTTCTGAGCCTCTCTGCCACGATCGCTGCTTCAGCGGAGTTGATCCCGGGAAGAATAATGACGAATTCGTCTCCTCCGAACCTTGCAGCCCAGTCCATTTCCTTACGGATGACATGGGATATGACCTTTGCTGTCTCTTTTAAGACTTCGTCCCCTCCAAGGTGAAGGTACATGTCGTTGTACTGTTTGAAATCGTCGATGTCGATCATGATGAGGGAGAGCGCGCTTCTCCACCTTTCCGCGGTCCTGATCTCGATGGGCAGATTCTGGTTGAAATATCTTCTGTTGTAGAGCCCGGTAAGCTCATCGGTGACAGAGAGTCGCTGGACTTCTTGCTCCAGCTTTTTTCTTTTCGTTATGTCTTCGATAACCGTGTCGTAGTATAGGATTTTTCCGGATTTGTCTTTGATGGCAGACGATGTGATGGATGCCCAGAATTGCTCTCCATCCTCTCTTTTCAGGGTGAAATCTTCGGTCTTGACGACGCTTTTTTCCTCAAGCTCGCTGATGAATTCATTGTAGTCGTCCGGATCATTATAGAGGTCGGTCTTGTTCACATTGAGGAATTTTGCCGCATTCGCGTACCCGAACATTTCAACGACAGCTGGATTGGCTTCGAGGATCTTTCCTTTGGGTGTAGCCCGGAAGATTCCGATCTTGATGTTGTTCACAAGCTCGCGGTACTTTTCTTCGGATTCACTGATTTCTTTGGCAAGCTTGTGTTTCTGGATGATTTCAGAGATTAGGTTGGCGAAGATCTCCAGGGGGCGGACAGTCTCTTCTGTCGGAATCAAGCCGCTCTTGGAGTCATCGACAGATATGATTCCTATATACTCCCCTTTGATATCCCTCATGGCAACAAGGAGGTTGTCTTCCTTATGCCAGCGTCCTTCTTTATCGGGGTAGGATTTTTCTCCAGAGAGATCATCACTACAATATTCGGCGGAGAATTCATTTATGCTGCCCTGCCACTATGTGTATTACTCATTGCCAGGGTAATAAGGGGGGGAACTGCTGTACCTATC
>DAOVAM010000196.1 GCA_030671065.1 Candidatus Aminicenantota bacterium | reverse complement strand
CTTGTCCAGTCCCAGCCGTAGCTGGATTGGTAGAAAACATATCCGTTGTAGGAGAGCGGATGGTTGACTTCGACGATCTTGGTCAAGACCGGCTTTTCGTCCTCAAGAACTGTGAGAGTGCTCTTCCAATCTTTCACACCACCCTTCGGGTAGTATTCGGTTTCGAATTTGTCGAGCTTGAGCTTGAACTCCGCTCTGGGAATCTCGAGAATCCTTCCTTCAGAAAAGGTGAGATTCCACCTAAATCCGCCGATCCCGCTGATGATTCCCCCGGCGATGATGATGAGAATCCCGAGGTGAACAATGTCGGCTCCGAACCATCCCAGAACTCTTTTCCGGGCGTAGAGATAAGATTTATTCTCCTTCTGTTCATCTCTCACACGATAGTGCTTTGAAACAAGCTCTCTTTTCACCAGCTCTCTTGCCGAATCCAGGTCCATGTGTTTCCTGAGCTTTTCCTTTATCTTTAATACCGAGATCTCTTTTTCTTCAACCGAAACACGCGGCCGAAAACTCCTTTTCAATTTCGGCGAAAGACGGTCCAGCGTGCACACAATGATGTTCAAGGAAAAGAGGAGAAGCAAGGCGATGAACCACCATGATTGATAGAGCTTAGTTAGCTGGAGTCGCTGGAACAGATTTGCCCACTGGCCGTAGCGAGCGACATACTCGTCATGGCTCTGCAGCTGGGGAATCAGGGTCCCAAGCCCTGAAGCCGCCGTGATGATGATCAGTAGGACAATAGCCAGTTTGACTGATGAGAGCGATTTGAATAGAGATTTCATTTGAACTCCGTATTATTTTATTCTTATTGATGTATCAGATTTTTCCATTTAATACACGATAATCCTGGCAGAAGTAAAGTCAATCGTGATGGGTTAAAGTTTTTTGAATACTTTATACTTAACGCCAGTGACTCGCGATCAATTCAACTCGTTTTGTTGTGTGTTCTTTCCTTTTTTACTTTATTTTTTTCCGTGCTTCAGGCGCAACTCCTCAGCCTTCTCTTTGATTTCGGCCAGGTCCATCAGCATTTCACTCCAGCCATACCACCAGGCATAATCAGGATTCGCATGGAACGTTCCCTGGAAGGTTCTCATCCGGTGCTTGAGAAACATCACGTGCAGTTTCTGCTCTATGGAAGTCGGCGCGTCCTGGAAGGTCAGAAGGTCAGGAAAGGGATACGCATAGCTTTCTGGTTTGGCAAGGACTCCGTCTTTGTACAGGGCGGCAACAATTCGGATGGCTTTTGCCATGACGTGGTCAGCTTGTCTGATTATTTGATCGCCCTTTTCCATCTCTGCTTTGGCAAAATTCACCGAATGGCACTGGTTGCAGGTCTTTATCATCTTGTCCCGTTCTTTCTGCCAGGCTTCCTGAGTGAGCCGGACGACATCTGCGGCTTTTACGACATCGAGTCTTGCTGTCGGATTGCCGTCTGGATCGAGGACTCCGAGAGCCTGGAGGAGCGTGACACGGTCAGCCGTCCATTGTTCATCATCGGGCATCGGCAGCCGGACGGCAAGAAATCCCCAGGCTGTACGGACTTCATGGTTTCCTTCCTGCATATGGCAGGTCTGGCATGTGGGAGCGGCAACTGATTCCGGGAGAATCTTATTCTGTTTCAACAAATAGCGAACGCCATGCTTGGAACTTGAATACATCTCCCATTGGGGATGATCAAAGCCCATGTGGCATGTCTGGCAGGCCTGCGGCTGCCTGGCCTCCTGGACAGAGAACACGTGCCGCGTATGGCACGCATCGCATGAGGCAACTCCGAATCCCGCCTCTTTTTCTTTCAGCCCTTTGATCTCTTCTTCAGTTTTCAACCCGATTTTATGACATCCGCCGCATCCCTTCATCCCCTCCATAAATTCCATCGGCTGCCAGTGTGTTGTTGGCATAGCTTTCAACGCCGCCCATGCAAGTGCATGTTTACCTTTCTTGAACTGTTCGACTCTTTCCTCATGGCAGTCGGCGCAGGTGCTTGGAGTCGGGATCTGCACTTTGGCGACATCATAGGGATCTTTATGCTCGTCTCCGTGACAGACAGAACAGTCCACATCGTTCTGGCTGTGCTTGCTCAGCTGCCAGTCAGAGACGATATTCGGAGTGATTTTCTTGTGGCAGCTCACACAGTCCTCTGCATGGGTCACAGCACACAGGGCAATGCTCATCAGAATAATGAAATAAGGTTTAAGTTTCAATGCCTCCCTCCTTGAGTGATATATTCCCTTAATTTCTCAAATTTATACCATCAGGAACATCAAGTGTCAAACAATGTTTGAGGGGATAAATCCGTTGCTCAGAAACTATTAATTACTAATTATATAGAATTACTATATTATTATCAACAAAAAAAGGGCGGCATGTTTTCATGCCGCCCTTTTATCAGCTTGAGAGCTGCGAGTGATCTGCTTTAACGCCAGGTGTATATCGCGATGTTTCCGCCGAGATCCTCTATAGAATCTACGAACAGTTGGGCAATGTAAAAGGGATTGTGGATGTAAGCATGGGGTTCTCTGTAAGTCATCTGGAAATTGTATGCTGCTTTAAATAGACGTGCGTCACTAAAGCTGCTGATCCTAGTATCGTTTTCATCCCACCCAAGCGGGAGGAAATCAATGTAAAAACTACCGTTATGACCAACAAGGGTGGAACCAAAAACTATTCCTGCCTGCTGCACCAGGGCAATTTCTAATCCTTGGATCTCTTCCTTGAGCGATTCGACTGTGTCTCCGTCTGCATCAAAATCGGGAATCGAGCCAGGACGGATGCCGCTGAACTTGAACAGGGATGGATCATATCCCTGATTGGGTTGGGAGACATCGTATCCGTGGCAGAAGACGCAATCTTCTGGATTGGGCTTGTGCACATTGTGGTCACTTGGCTCGTGAGTTTCTCTGGCTGTATTCGTGCCCATGTGGCATTCTACGCAGGTGTCGAACCTTCCATTGTGGCTGGGAAATGTATTGCGGCCTGCATAGATTTTACCGAGATACTCATATCCACCCTGAACCTCTGTGCCATACAAAATAGCACCTACGGGGAGATAATGAATACTTGGAGGTCTCCAAGGAGAAGAATCGGCTAATTCTTCATCAACTTCAACCATTGACCCTAGGCCCTGGTGACAGTTTAAGCATATGTTGCTGCTGTCGCCCATGTCCTTGCTCGCTCCGGATGGAAAAGTGACTGCACCCACCGTCCTAACGGTCGGAGGCGAGGTGTGGCAGGTGGTGCACAACAATCCGTTGGATGGCTCTTGGGCAATGTGGGCATCATTTTCAAGAAAATATGGCAGACCTTCTGCACTGTGGCATTTGGCACAATCTTCCCAGACTTCACCGTAACGGTCAAAGAATCTCCAGGGGCCTGCTGAGCCATCGAAATGACCCTCGTCGTCCCTCTCAAAATCGTCAATATCAACAGGAACGGTGAGGACTGAATTTAGATCTTCAAGAGAATCATACAGGAGCTGGATCAGGTATTTGCCTCCATGGGCGTATGCGCCATGGTCTTTGAGTGAAACCTGGTAGTTGTAGCAGGCTTTAAGGAGACGGCCGGTAAAGGATTCGTACTCGTTCGTGTCACTCACCTCACTACCATCCGGGACACCATTATCATTGGTGTCATAGAACCAGTAAGGATGTGAGTGTGAATCATAGACGATCGGAAATCCGATGTCTCTTGCGTACTCCTGAATGGCTTCATACAACTTGTCTTGAAAGTCCGGGATCTCGTAGTAGATGCCCTCTGTCATATCCCCATCACCGTCATAATCAACGAATGAGCCGTAGTAACGGATGTTTTTGGGGTCTGTGATACCTGTGTGACATGTGCCGCAGCGCTCGATCCTCACTTCTAAGGAGTGGGGATCGTGGCAGGCGATGCAACTAGTATAACCTTTGACATGGCCGAATTTTGCGTCATAATCGTTCCCATCGTACTCGTATCCTCCCTGGACGAAAGTTCCATACAGTGAAGCTCCGGCTGCTGCATAGTGAATGTTTGGAAATCCCATATCTGAACTGGGTGTATCATTATCTGGGACTACAGCATCGGTTATCTCATCATCTACATCACCACTGTGTTTCCGTCCCTGATGGCATTCCATACAAATGGCCTCAGGACCGAGTTCGTCTATGGTTACTCCAGAAGGAAACGTCACATCTGTGTGGTCACGAAGGGTTCCGTTGTCCGGGTCTGTGTGGCAGACTTCGCATTCAACAGTCTCTCCCACAGGAACTGCATTATCGACTGAATCGTCTAGCAGGAAGTCCTCAAAGCCTGAAGTGCTGTGGCACTTCGCGCAGCGAGTCGAAACTTCTGCTGGATCATCTTCATCCCAGTGCCAAAAAGCCTCGGAAGTCCGGTCCGCATGGCCGGAATCTTCCCAGAGACTCTCAGCTTCGATCTTCTCCATCAAGGCTCCGACATCAAAGTCGCAGTTCGTAGTGATCAGCACGAAACCGGCGATAAGGAATACAAACAAAATGCTTACAATTTGTGGTTTTTTGAACATGGTGTCCTCCTCTCTTTATTCCCAGCTATAGCCGAAGGAGATCTCAAAAATATTCGCCTTGTAGTCG
>DAOVAM010000042.1 GCA_030671065.1 Candidatus Aminicenantota bacterium | reverse complement strand
TTTAGTTTCTCATTATTGTTTACGGAATTGTTCACGCTGTCAAGGTCAACTCCAGACTCGCAAGCATGCTTATTTACGTGATGGACAAAACTCAGGTAGAGTCTCAGGAAAGATCAGGCTGAGTGTATCGAAAACACGCAGACTTTGCCCCAGCGAGTCAATGTCTGCTCGGTTTCAGGCTTCGCTCTCCTCTCCTATGGAGAGGAACCATGCCCGCTCCGCCTTCAAACGGTTTTCTCAGCACTCAGCCTGATCTATAGCACAACTAGACTCGGAGAATATTTTTTCCGGTCCTTCGAGATCCCGTCTTCACTCCTCGTCCGATATCCTCAAAGGAGATTGCAAAAAGGGGACAGGCGCTTTTTACCGCAATTATCAATTATTATAAATTTATTCCTGAATTCAGTTTAAAATGAAAAAGGAGAAAAGTATAATAAGGCCGTCTTTGTTTTTCTGAATTGCGTGATATATGATGAATGGTGTCTCTTCAATGCATCAGATACCATTATTCATTAAAATATAGGGAGTTTATAATCTGAGCTTTCTGAGAGAGGGAAAATGGATAAGAAATGGGATTTAGTCATAATTGGAGGAGGTCCAGGAGGATATGTTTCTGCCATACGAGGAGCCCAGCTGAAGAAGAAAGTCCTTTTGATCGAAGAACATAAGATAGGGGGAACATGCATGAATTACGGATGTATTCCTGCGAAGTATCTTCTGCATCAGACAAAAATCTATAAAGACCTTAAGGAAAACAGGAATCTTGAAGGGCCTTTAGAAGAGATGAGATGTGACTGGAAGAGAGTTCAGAAGGAGAGGAGCAGAGTTGTGGAGAGACTGGTGAAGGGACTGGAGTTCCTTATCCGAAAAAATGGTGTAGAAATGACTAAAGGGCAAGGATTCATGAATGAAAATGGACAGGTGAGTGTCAGAGTTGATGAAGGTGAAGAAAAGGTCGTTGAGGCAGAGAAAGTTATTCTGGCCACAGGGAGCAGTCCGGCAGAGCTTCCTTTTCTCAAGCCGAATGGGAAAGAGATCATAACGTCTCGGGAAGCGCTTGAACTCGATGAGGTTCCCCGAAAGTTGTTAGTCATCGGTGCCGGGGCAATTGGATTGGAGATCGGGACGATTTACCAGAGACTGGGATCAGAAGTGACGATCCTGGAAATCCTTCCTACAATACTGCCGGGAAGCGATATTGAAACAGTAAAGTACCTTGAAAGGATTCTTAAAGCGAAAGGGCTCAATATCCATACCCACATGAGGCTCGAGTCGAGTCATGTTAACGCAGGGAAGGTCATCGCCCAAGGGACGCAGCTGGAATCGCAGTCTCCTTTTGAGTTTGAGGCCGATAAAGTGCTTTTAGCAGTGGGGAGGAATCCTAACTCTGAAGGATTGAGTGCAAAAGACACTCCACTTTCTCTGGATGAGAGGGGTTCTGTCAGTGCCAATTCGCTGTTGGAGACAAATCTACCAGGTGTTTATGCCATAGGAGATCTCATCGGCGGGAAGCTTCTCGCTCACAAGGCATCGCATGAAGGTTTGATCGCTGCAGAGAACGCTTTCGGGAAGAAAACAGAAATGAACTATGCGGCGCTGCCATTAGCCGTTTTCACTGATCCTGAATTTTCATCTGTTGGATTGACTGAAGAAGAAGCAACAGAAAAAGGAATAAAGATTCAAAAGGGCGTTTTATCTCTTCAGGCAAGTGGGCGAGCTCTGACATTGGGCAGACAGGAGGGAATGGTGAAGATTCTTGCGGATGAGAGAGATCGGGTCATCGGGGCCCATATACTTGCCCCGAATGCGAGCGAATTTATCCCTGAAATCACCCTCGCTATGAGTAAAGGATTGAGGATTCAAGACATTTCTTCATCCATTCATATCCATCCCACTTTATCTGAAGCTGTTATGGAAGCGGCCATGAAAACCAAGAATGAAGCGATTCATGTCTTGAACGATTGATAGAAGCGTTTCACTGATTCAAAGGCTTTACTTTATTTAGAAAAAAAGGGATCAATTTGCACCTCGTTGGATAGAAAATGGAGTGAAAGAGTGCCCATGATGTTCAATTGTATTCTTTTCTGAGTGGCTTAAAATTGTGAAACTTTTGAACGAATTCAGGCATGCACACAATATTTTAAAAAAAATTTCAAAATGTTTGCAAATTTAAATTTATTTGTATAAAATTGATGCCTTTATTTCACAAAGACACATGATAGAACTTTTTCTTGTCTTTATCGTTTTTGGAATCCTGGGGCTCGTTTTAATCTTGATGAATAAGTTCCTGGGACCAACGAAGACTAATCCTGCAAAGGAAAGTCCCTTTGAATGTGGGAGCCCTTACCTTCAAGAAGGCATCAACCCTGTTCCGATCAAGTATTATCTTGTTGCTTTTCTTTTTCTCCTTTTTGATATCGAAGTGGTCTTTTTCTTCCCATGGGCCCTGATCTTCAAGGAAATGGGCACCACTGCCTTGATCGTCATGTTTGCTTACATGGTTGTTATTGTGCTGGGCTTTGTTTATGCGTGGAAAAAAGGTGCGTTCCAGTGGGAATAAAATTCAATGAGTAATTTGAAGTAAAAAAACGAAAATGAAAGGAAACTTCATAACAACTAAATTCAACTATATTCTCGGGTGGGCCCGCAAGTTTTCTCTGTTCCATTATCCATTCGTGACAGCCTGTTGTGGGATGGAATACATGTCTGCTGCCTGTGCTCATTTTGATATAGACCGGTTCGGCGCCGGATGGACACGGTTTTCTCCTCGCCAATCAGATATGATGCTCGTTGTCGGGACTATATCTCATAAGCTGGCACCTGTCCTGAGGACGGTCTATGATCAGATGACCGAGCCCAAATGGGTCATCGCCTTTGGCACGTGTACTGTGAGCGGAGGCATTTACGACAACTATGCTGTCGTTCAAGGTATAGACAGGATTATCCCGGTGGATGTTTACCTTCCTGGCTGTCCACCTCGGCCAGATACTGTTTTGGATGCGTTGATAAAATTACAGGAAAAAATTCAATCCCAAGAGCAAGATTGGCGATGGAAAAAAAGAAAATAATAGACGAACTCAAACAGGCATTTCCGGAGAAAATTAAAGATACATCTTCTGAATTCGGAGATGACGCTGTCACTATCGATAAAGATATTCTTCTCGATTTTGTTCAATTCCTTAGAAAAAAGCCCCATGAATACACCATGCTTCTTGATCTGACATGCATGGATTATTTGGGAAAAGAACCGCGATTCGAAATGGTCTATCTCCTGCTCTCTATGACGGGTAAACACCGCTTAAAGATTAAAATCCCTCTCCCAGAGAAAGACGCCTCGATCCAATCTTTAGCTTCCATATGGAAAAATGCCAATTGGCTAGAGAGGGAGGTGTATGACATGTTCGGAATCCGATTCATCGGGCATCCGGACTTGAGACGACTCTTCATGTATGACGGATTCGAAGGATACCCGTTACGTAAAGATTATCCACTGCGCAAATGCCAACCACGGATCCGATTGAGAAAATAAATAAAATGACGACAAGACTCCAGAGAGAAGCGAGCAAAGACAGCCTCATGCTCAACATGGGGCCTTCCCATCCAGCGATGCATGGGACTATCCGGATCATGCTCGAGCTAGATGGTGAGCGTATTCTCAACTCTGAAGTGGAAGTGGGGTATTTGCACAGAGGATTCGAAAAAACCTGCGAAAATAAGACCTACTTCAATCTGCTTCCTTATACAGACAGGATGAATTATGTATCCCCATTGATCAATAACCTGGGGTACGTGATGACCATGGAAAAAATGTTGGGTGTTGAAGTCCCAGAAAAAGCGCAGTACATCCGGGTCATCATGAGCGAACTTTCCCGGATCTCTGATCATCTCACCTGCATCGCTGCTATGGCTATGGAATGCGGAGCCTTCACTATTTTACTGTACAAAATGAAGGCTCGTGAATTCATCTGGAATGTGTTCGAACAGACAACCGGCGCCCGGATGACAACGTCTTACATCCGGATCGGTGGAGTCAAGTCTGACCTCCACCCCGATTATGAAGACGTACTGAACACAGCGATCGATGAGACAAGAAAGGTATTGAAGGATATCAGTGGACTCCTGGATAAAAATAAAATATTCCTGAACAGAACGCGGGACATCGCTGTCGTCACCCCGGAAACAGCCATCAACTATGGTTGGACCGGTCCCTGCTTGCGTTCTACAGGTGTGTATTATGATCTCCGTAAAAGCTTTCCTTATCTTATCTATGACCAGATGGATTTCGATGTGCCTCTTGGAGAAAGAGGAGACAATTTCGACCGTTACATGGTTCGGATGAAAGAGATGGAGCAAAGTCTCCGAATTATCGAACAGGCGATGAAGAAAATACCAAAATCAGCCGCGCAAACCATGGCCAATGTCATGGAGCCTGCAGAAGCTATAAAAGCTTCGAGAGAAAAGAAAGTTGAAAAAAGGATAAAGCTGTCCCCAAATCTAGAAGGTTCTGAACAAGACAAATATCAAGATATATTCACAAAGAACAAAAAAATAATTGTGCCCCCTAAAGAAGATACATACTCCTCTATAGAAGGCCTTATCAGCCATTTTAAATTTTTCATGAACGAACATGGAATCCGACCTCCAAAAGGAGAGGTGTATTTCTCTGTAGAAGGCGGCAATGGTGAGCTGGGCTATTATATTGTGTCTGACGGAACGGATAAGCCCTACCGCCTGCATGTGAGAGCTCCGTGCTTCCATGTGATGGCTGCACTGGAAGAAATGATCCACGGACATTATGTTGCCGATGTCATCCCCACTTTCGGCTCTGTGAATATGATCGGTGGAGAGCTGGATAGATGAGCCCTGAATTCTCTGAAAAAATTCAGAAGAAAATAAAAGAGATAGTCGCGCGCTATCCTCAGAAGGAAGCAGCCATTCTTCCTGTGCTCCATGTCGCTCAACAGGAATTCGGTTATATATCTTCGGAAGAAGAAAAACAGGTCGCAGGAATCCTTGGAGTCAAACCGATCAGAGTCAGAGAGGTTGTGACGTTCTACACCATGCTGAACAGAGAACCTGTCGGGAAATACCATGTTCAGGTCTGTTCCAATCTGAGCTGTTCACTTCTCGGAGCCGAGAAGTTGATAGATTACTTAAAACAGAAACTTGGAGTTGAACCAGGGAAGACCACAAAAGATAAAAAATTCACTCTTTCTCTGGTCGAATGTCTGGGTGCCTGCGAGCAGGCCCCGTGCATGATGGTCAATTTCGAGTATTACGGAAATTTAGATAAAAAAAAGATAGATAAGATCTTGGATGATTTGAAATAGAGATATGTCTGAAAACATTCTAACTCAACAATTCAGCCTGGAAAATGTATTCAAAATAGATGAGTACGTGAAGCAGGGAGGGTACAAAGCTGTGAGGAAAGCCCTGCAGGAAATGAAGCCCGAAGAAATACTGGAAGAAGTGAAGAAGGCCAACTTGAGAGGAAGAGGTGGAGCAGGATTCCCGGCCGGAGTCAAATGGGGATTCGTTCCTCCCGTGGATAAACCGAAGTACCTGTGTGTCAATGCCGATGAAGGAGAACCCGGGACTTTTAAAGACCGCTACATCATGAGCCATAATCCCCATATGCTGTTCGAAGGGATTATCATCACTTCCTACTGTGTGGGAATCCACTCGGCATACATCTATATCAGGGGAGAATACGAGTCCATAGCCCAGAGGCTAGAGGAGGGCATATCCGAAGCTTATAAAAATGGATTTTTGGGCAAGAACATATTGAACAGCGGATTTGACCTGGATATTATTGTCCACCGAGGAGCCGGAGCTTATATCTGTGGAGAGGAGACCGCTCTCCTGGAGTCACTCGAGGGAAAGAGAGGAAATCCAAGGCTTAAGCCCCCTTTTCCCGCTTCTGTGGGTCTGTTCCAGTGTCCAACAGTCATCAACAATGTGGAAACCATTTCTAACATTCCTCATATCATACTCAACGGAGCAGAATGGTTTGTCGGACAAGGACTTGCCAAAGATGGAGGCACGAGAATATTCGGTGTCAGCGGCATGGTTGAAAAGCCAGGAATCTATGAGCTTCCCATAGGAACAAGCCTTAAAGATATCATAAATGTACATGCCGGTGGAATGAAAAAAGGCAAGAAACTCAAAGCTGTTATCCCGGGTGGAATGTCTGCTCCCGTATTGAAAGCTGACGAGATCGATATAAAAATGGATTTTGATTCTCTGGTGAATGCTGAATCCATGCTCGGTTCGGCTGCCATCATTGTTATTGATACCGGAACATCCATGCTGGATGTATTGAAGGTTATCACAAAGTTTTATTCTCATGAATCCTGCGGACAGTGCACGCCGTGCAGGATTGGCACATCCTGGATCAATAAAATCGTCAACAGGATGGTTGAGGGGAAAGGAAGCAAAAAGGACATCGATAACATCGTGCGCTTGGCCTCAAACATTCTAGGGCATACTCTTTGTCCTTTAGGAGACGCGGCTGCAATGCCCATTTTATCCCTCACTAAAAAGTACAGGAAGGAGCTAGAATCTCGTTTATAGAGAGAATGCAGGAGAAACACAATACGATGGTTAAGATTTTCATAGATGAGAAATCCTTCGAGGTTGAAGACGGCATAACTGTATTTAAAGCCGCTAAAGAAGCCGGGATTGCCATTCCTCATCTATGCTACCATGACGCTTTTCCACCTGAAGGAAGCTGCCGGATGTGCCTGGTTGAAATTGAAGGATTGCCCAAGCTTGAATTGGCCTGTTCCACTCAGGTGCGGGATGGGATGAAAGTCTTCACGAAGAGTGAAAGAGTCGTTGAGGCCAGGAAGGGAGTGCTGGAGTTTCTACTCGCTGAACATCCCCTGGACTGTCCAATATGTGATAAAGCGGGGGACTGTAAACTCCAGGACTATTACGAAACTTATGGTTTGTTTGAGAGTCAATTCAGAGAAGTCAAAGAAAAAAGAGAGAAAAAAGCCAAAATCGGCAAGAACCTCATTCATGATGAAGAGAGATGTATCATCTGCAAGCGCTGTGTCCGGTTTCTGAAAGAAGTGACCCATACTCAGGAATTGGGTATTTTTGAGAGAGGAATCCACACGAGTGTCAATATTTATGAGCTATTACCTGTGGACAATAACTATTCAGGCAATCTAGCCCAGATCTGTCCTGTCGGTGCCATAACTGATACTGATTTCAGGTTTAAAACCCGAAGCTGGTTATTGAAGAAGGGAAAGTCGATTTGTCCGCTGTGCAGCCGAGGGTGCAACATTTCAATCGAATATCATCCAGGATTTCCCCATTTTCAGGTACCAAAGAAGGTTTTTCGGATTTATTCCCTCGAGAATCCTGATGTCAATGGATTCTGGATTTGCGATTTGGGTCGCTATGGGTATTCCTACATTGATGAAAACAGGCTTGACCGGATCATGATAAAGAAAGAGGAACAAAAGATAGAGCCGACATGGGAACAGTCATTGCAGTTCATCGCAGAAAAGATAAAAGGATTGAACTTTTTGAAAAAAACCTCTCAGATTGCGTTGGTCCTGAACACATGGCTATCCAATGAGGAGCTCTTTCTGATTCATAAGATATTTAAAAGCGATCTCAATGTGGAAAGCATATTTTTTGCTGATCGTCCTCAATCTGAGGGGGATGATATCCTTCTCACTCCAGAACGCAGCCCGAACAGGAGGGGAGCTCAGGAAATGGGTTTGAGCATACAGCCAGTGAAACTTGAAACACTGGCTACAAAGACACGACTTCTGCTTGTTTTTGGTTCTTCTATCCAGGATCAGTTCAGCTCATCGGATATCAAAAAGGTGCTGGACAAAATAGAAACCAAGATTCTTTTTGCTTCTCATTCAAATGATCTTATTTCATTCTTTGACATCGTCCTCCCGACGGCTCTGATAGCAGAAAAGGGAGGATCCTTGACAAATGTCGAAGGAAGAATTCAAAAGTTTTCGCCTGTTTTTGAGCCTTCAGGAGATAGCCTTCCGGAGTGGATGATGCTTGCTGACTTGGGCAGAGAATTCGGGATAAATCCTTCCTTTTACGAACAATTGAAGACTCCTGAGGCCATCTCCATAGAAACAGAAAAGGAAATTCCTTTTTTTAGAGAGAAAAAGTGATTGATGTATTGATTGTACTCGTCAAGATTGTCTGTGCTTTAGTCTGGTTCCTCCTCCTGACACTCTACCTGACTTGGTTGGAGAGAAAGGAGAGCGCGCTCATCCAGGACCGAATTGGAGCAAACAGGGCCTCGATTTTCGGGATTCGCATTCTCGGGCTTTTTCAGCCGTTTGCGGATGCGATAAAAATGATATTCAAGGAAGACTTTGTCCCTGCGTTCTCTCGAAAATTTATCCACACCATTGCACCTTTTATTTCCTTTTTCTTTGTGGCCATCACCATATCTGCTATTCCTTTCGGTGATTCCATCAAAATCGGAGAGCGGATCATCTCTCTTCAGATACTGGACTTTAACGTAGGGCTCCTGTTCATCTTGGCCATGCTGTCTTTGGGAATTTATGGAATCATACTCAGCGGATGGTCCTCGAATAACAGGTATGCTCTTATCGGAGGATTGAGGGGAGCTGCTCAGCTCATTTCTTATGAAGTCGCGCTGGGCTTTTCTCTTATCGGTTTGATCATGGTCTTTCCTTCTCTGAGACTTTCAAACCTTGTTCATTTTCAAGGCGAGCTGCTTTTTGGATTCCTCCCCAAATGGGGGGTATTCCTGCAGCCTCTCGGATTCATCGTGTTCTTATTTGCTGCTCTGGCAGAGACAAAGAGAGCCCCTTTTGACCTTCCGGAAGCCGAATCGGAAATCGTCGGATTTTTTGCTGAATACGGTGGTCTGAAATGGGGCCTTTTCATGATGACGGATTTCATGGAAATCATTATCGTCTCGACTTTGCTCACGACTCTTTTCTTCGGAGGCTGGCAGGTTCCATGGCTTGCTGCCGATGGATTTCATTGGCCATGGGGAGGGGAGTGGCTCCTGCCACATTGGCTTGTCATCGCTTTTCAAGTCGCAGCCTTTAACATAAAGGTCTTCTTTTTCTGCTGGTTTCAGATTTTAGTGCGTTGGACCTATCCGCGATTCCGTTATGACCAACTCATGGATTTTGGTTGGAAATTACTTGTTCCACTTAGCCTGGTGAACATAATCGGAACAGGCATTGTGATGAGTGTACTCAAATGATTAAAGCTCTGGGATATTTCATCGAGATCATCAGGGGAATCGTGATTACGTCTCGCCATTTCTTTGTGAACTTCTTTTTCCGTATCTTAAATGTCCTTGGGATAAAAACGAAGAGAAAGGGAGCCGTGACCATTCAATACCCTGAACAGAGAAAAGAAATCGCTACAAGACACAGAAGCCTTCACAGGCTTATGGCACGAGAAGATGGCAAGCCGCGATGTGTGGCATGCATGCTGTGTGCCACAGTTTGTCCTTCTGAATGCATATACGTGGAGGCGGCTGAAGATCCTGAGTTGGAGATGCAAAAATACCCCTCCAAGTTCATCATAGATATTGGCCGGTGCTGCTTCTGTGGATTTTGTGTCGAAGCTTGTCCTGAAGACGCTATCCGCATGGATACAGGGAAGATCGAGCTTGCGGGATACTCGCGCGATGACCTGGTCTATGATCTGGATAAGCTTCTCAAATGATAGTCGATAAAATTGCATTAGGACAGTTTGAAATACACGGCCTGAGAGACGGCTTTTTTCGCCTGGATGGGGGGGCGATGTTCGGAGTGGTTCCCAAACCTCTGTGGGAGAAAAAATTTCCCTCTGATGACCAAAACCGGATAAAGCTCGCTCTGAATTCATTCCTGATCCAGAAATCAGGTTTGCTCATTCTGGTAGAGACAGGTATAGGGAGTGACTTAGATCAAAAAATTTTTAAATATTACTCTGTGGAGAGAGAACCAGGGCTTGTGGGTGCTCTTCAAAGGCTCGGGTATCAGGCAGAAGATATCAATTTTGTCATAAACACTCATCTTCATTTCGATCACTGCGGAGGGAGTACACACAAGAACGCAGAGGGAGAATACGAGCCAACCTTTCCCCAAGCAAAATACATCATTCAGAAGGGAGAATGGGAATACGCACTCCATCCCAGTGAGAGGGACAGGCCAAGCTACTTGAAAGAAAATTTTTTACCTCTAGAAAAATATGGACAGCTCCAGCTTGTGGATGGGGATACAGAAATAACAGAAGGAGTTGAGGTCAGGCTTGTCCCCGGACACACGGCCAGCCATCAGTGTGTGAAGGTTCATTCTGGGAGCAAAGTTTTCTTTTTCCTCGGAGATTTAGTGCCCACTTCTGGACACATCGGACTCCCGTATATCATGAGCTACGACCTTTTTCCTCAGGAAACACTCCAGAATAAGAAAAAAATCTTCGAACAGGCTATACAAGAAGACTGGATATTTGGCTTCAATCATGACCCTCATCTTTTTTTCGGTAAAGTAGAAAAAGCTGAAGACAAGTTCAGGTTCAAACCTCTTTAAAAGTTAAAAGGGGTTGCGTCTCAACATTCGACATTAAAAAGGTCTTTCGAAACGTATACTATGAGTTTAAAAGAGTACAAGAAGAAAAGAGATTTTAGCAAGACTCAAGAGCCTTCAGAGTCCAAGAATAAAAAGAAAACAGAGGAATTAATCTATGTTATCCAGCGACATAACGCCTCTCATCTCCATTATGACCTGCGCCTGGAACAGGAAGGGGTCTTGAAGAGCTGGGCCATCCCCAAATCACCACCTGAGGAGGAGGGAATCAGAAGGCTCGCTGTGGAGACTGAGGACCATCCATTGGGATATGAGGAGTTTGAAGGGATCATCCCTGAGGGCGAGTACGGAGCAGGAAAGGTTGAGACATGGGACAGGGGAAATTATCTCCCTCTTGAAGCCACCTCCACAAAGAGAATCATCGAGATAAAAGGAAAGAAATTAAAAGGGAAATACGGTTTGATCAAGCTCAAGCCAAAAATACTGGAAGATAAAAACTGGCTTTTTTTCAAGCTTAAAAATGATAAATAGCCTGAATTTACAGGAAAAAATAAACAGAAAGGATAAGAAATGAAAGACGAAGAAAAAATTGCCTGCCATATCTGCAAGAAAGAGATCCCGAAAGCGGCGGCCTTACATTCCGAAGGACAGGAATATGTTCTTCATTTTTGCAATGTCGAATGCATGGATTACTGGAAGGAAGAAGAGGAAAAGAAAAAAGAAAAGGAATAGAGACGGATCCGCTGGTATTTTTCGGATATTTATTGAGTCATTCGATCTAAAAGGATTTTTTTAAGACCACTCCCACTCTCTCCATACAATCTGAAAATAATTTTTTCCTCACACTGGAACTTTAAGGGTGCAGCATCCGTATAACCTATTGATATGATAAGGACAGGAGGAGTCCATGTTTAAAAAAATATTCATCCCATTACTCATCATCGTCATTGTTGCTGCAGTCATCTTCTTAAAAGCAAAGAATTCCTCAGACGGGAAAGATAACGGGATAAAGATGATCAAGGTTCAGAGGGGCGACATAGTGGAAAACGCTCTGGCCATCGGACGAATCGAACCGAAAAAGGAAATTGCAGTCAAATCTAAAATATCCGGTATCGTTAAAACTGTTTTTGTGGAAGTCAGTGATTTAGTGAAAATCGGAGATTCACTGCTGGAGATCAAGCCTGATCCCACACCCCTCGAGTTTGCTGAAGCCAAGAGGAATGTGGAGATGGCTGAAGTGAATCTTGAAAGAGCTGAAAACGAATTCCAACGAATGACAAAATTACTCAATGATAACCTGGTTTCCCGACAGGAATATGATGTGGCAGAAAATGAACACAAGCAGCTTCAGCTGAGATTGAAAATTGCCCAGGAAAGGCTGGCTTTGATCGAAGAGGGGAAGACAAAGATCGCGGACCTGCAGGTAGACACGGTCATAAAATCACCAGTGGAAGGAATGATCCTTGAAAGAAGGGTCAATGAAGGCGACCCAGTTGTTCCCTTAACATCTTACCAGGCAGGTACAGAGCTTCTCATCTTGGCAGATATGAAAACCTTGATCTTTAAAGGGACTGTGGATGAGATCGATGTGGGGAAGCTTGAGGAAGGGATGATTGCCGAATTGAAAATCGGTGCGATACCGGACGAAAAGATAATCGGTAAGTTGTTGAAGATCTCGCCCAAGGCAAGACAGCAGGAGAATGCCACTCTGTTTGACGTAGAAATT
>DAOVAM010000170.1 GCA_030671065.1 Candidatus Aminicenantota bacterium | reverse complement strand
TGGAAACAAGACGCAAGCAGCCAGGCTTTTAAACATCACTCGGGATACTCTAAGATACAAAATGAAGAAATTGAATATAAAACCAGAAGAATACGGCATGACGAAAAAAGCGGCGAGTTCATTCCCAAATTAACCAACAGTACAAAACTCCCAGCTAAACCTTAGTGTATTGATAAATTTTAGCGTTTTTATGGGTTATATCACCCACTTATGGGTCAAATGGCCCATTTTTTTTGCCTGTTTAGCAATGCTCAATTCTTGCATTCTAACTCTTTTGTTTTCAATATAATAAAAATATCTTCCAGGAAGCCAAAATGGCACGAAGTTTGCAAACAATAAACACGGTGATTGGTATATTGATTAAAATATTAGTTGTGGACGACGACAAGCTGATTCGTTGGTCCTTAAAAGAGATCCTCTCCCAAGAAGGATGTGAGGTCGATACTGTATCCACAACAACAGAAGCTTTAACACACGTCGAAAACACAAATTACCATTTTTGCTTAACCGATATTGACATTGAAGATGAAAACGGAATCGAGATGCTAAAAAAATTAAGGGCGGTTCAACCCGAAGCAAAAATCATTATTCTCTCCGCCCATCCCAAAAATCAGATCGAACCTCAACTGGGAGACCTCAGCATCCTTTCCATCATTGAAAAGCCATTCCAATCGGAACAAATCAGAGGGATTGTCAGAGAGGCTCTGGATAGCTAAAATGATTGAAAAGAGAAGTCAGCAAAAAACACAGGTTTTTATTCCTGTGATGAAATATAGATTTATAAATAAAACAAAGGAGGTTCGAGTTGCTGAAGAAAACAAAAAATAAGATGAAATTACCTTCTGTTCAATTGATTGGATTCACAGTTTTGGCACTTGCTGTAACCGGATTTTTAGCCGGCGCCAAACCTGCAATTCAAGAAACAGGCGTCGAAGAATGCGCGGATTGTCATGAAGATCTGGCGAAGGACTTCATGACTAAACCTCATTCAGCTATCAAAACAGAAGCCTGCACATCCTGTCACGGAGATGCAGAAGTCCATCTCGGCGAAGGAGGCGGACCAAATATTTTTACCTTCAAACCCGAAGACATGCTCAGAGAAAAGATGGAAAAATGCCTTGAGTGTCACGCAAAGAGCAATTCAAGGTTCATGGCCAGTCCACACGGAAAAGCATCCCTGGATTGCACCACGTGTCATGGCGTTCATGGGAAAAATACCAAACCAAACCCGACAAAAGCATGTTATTCCTGTCATGAGGATGTGTTTTCCCTGTTTCAACTGAATGAGAGGCACAGACTCCAGGAGGGGATCATGAGCTGTTCAGACTGCCACAATCCTCATGAGCCTTCAACACGAGAAAGACTGGGAGGATTCAAACACCAATCTTGCTTGAAATGCCATACAGACAAAGGCGGTCCGTTCCTTCATGAACATGGAGCCTCACGGATCGAGGGATGTTCGGCATGTCACGAGGTTCATGGCTCTCCAAACCGGCACCTGTTGACACACCAAAGCACATCTGATTTATGTTTCAGCTGTCACACGTTTGCTCCAGATTGGCACAGCCGTTTCGGCTCCACAACGACCAACTGCACAGTTTGTCATGCCGCTATTCATGGTTCCAATCTCAGCACACTCTTTCTTAAATAGGAGGGACTGAATGCAAAGAAAGAAAATCATAATACCAAGCCTACTTCTAGTCTTTGTTTTTTCACTGGCATTTTCTCTTTATGCTCAAGACAGTGAAGAAACTTTCACAGGAACGTTCAGGGTTGGCTACCGGATGGTGGATACCAGCGGAGCTGATTACAAATACCAAGAGGATATCAACCTGGATACCGGATTGAGACTGTTCAATTTCAATCTCCACTACACCCCCACAGCAAAATATAAAAACTTATTCGACCGCATCGATTTAAACGTCTATAACTTCGGTGGTGATCCCTTTGAAACATTCGGGCTGACTGTTCAAAAATACGGAAAGTACAAATTCCAGTATGACCACAAAAAATCAACCTATTTTTACCATGACCTTCACGAGGTCAGCGGCGGGACTCACTACGATCCCCTCACATTCAATTTTGAGCGGATCATGGACAGTGCTCTTTTTGAAATGTCGTTCGGAAAATATGTTGATTTCTATCTGAATTTTGACAGATACACCAAAACAGGAGATAGCACCCCCACACTCGATATTAACCGGACTGAATTCGAGTTCAATGAGCCTGTGAAAGAAGAATCCAACGAACTGGCACTCGGAATAGATGTCCAGGTAGACAGATATTCCTTGCTGTTTGAAGAGAGAATCCACAAATATGAAAATTCCAACAGTCTTTTTCTCCCTGGATATGCCGATGGAGGACCTGGGGCGAGATACCCATCCTCTCTAAACTATTTTTCTCTGAATCAACCCTACAGCTTCTGGACGTATAACCACATGCTCAAAATCAATGCCAGACCTATAGACAACCTCTTGATCAAGGCTTCTGGTCAAATCAGCGATCAAGATATGAACCTGAGCTACTCAGAAGACTCGGGCGGGATCGATTACACAGGAGTACCTTTTACAGAGAGTCTCAGCGGCCAAGGAACTTTCAACCGCAAGATTCTAATGGGTGATTTTGACCTGACCTATCTCTTGTGGAACAAGGCGGCAATCGTCGGAGCCGCGCGTTACCAAAAGTTCGAACAGGACGGCACTCTCACCATTGATGGCTCGGATGAATCTATGGCACTGAATTTCGAAACTCTGGCTTTTGAAGGAGGCCTTCAGTATCAGTTCAATCCCAAACTGGCAGTGACTCTCGGATACAGGTACGAAACCAGAGACTTCTTGGAAGGGACAGAGCCGGAGAAAAGGACAGTAACGAACGAAACTGAATCCATACGTAGCGGATTCTTCGGAAATGTCAAATGGGACTTCCGTCAATCATTCAAGCTAACTCTCGACTACCAGCGCAGTTATTTCGATGGCCCCTACACGCTCATTTCCCCGACTCTTTTCGACAGATTCAGAGCCACGGCCAAAGGCAGGATCAAAGAATTCAATTATTCAGCGTCTTATCATTATGATAAATCGAAAAACGAGATCCCATCAGAAAGCTACGTATCGGACAGAAACCAGCTGAAGCTTCGAGTAGGCTACAGTAAGGACAAATTCAGATTGTCCGCCGGATACGCCTTTATTGATGTGGAACACAGAAGCGATCGGATCATTGATTATCCGCCTTCATGGAGCGGACCTGCAGGAACTTTCCCCTGGTCCATCAGGTATTCAGGAGAATCCCATCTTGGAGATTGCTCGCTGTCTCTCAAAGTAGGAGAACAGTGGAATATCGGAAGCTATGCCAACATCTACTCGAATAAAGGATTCTGGGAAATCTCCCGCACCACGATCAAAGCCTATGTAGAGTATGTATTCACAAACGGATTTGCCACTCAAGTGGGATACAGATATGTCAACTTCGAAGAGAAAGATTCTGGATTCAATGACTACACAGCCAATATTCTCGAAGTCTCATTCGGCTATCGTTGGGAATAAAGAGAGGAGGACACCATGTTAAAAAAGCCACAAATTGTAAGTTTTTTGTTTGTTATCCTTGTCGCTGGTGCAGCCCTAATCACCACAAACTGCGACTTTGATGTCGGAGAACTGATGGAGAAGATCGAAGCAGAAAGTCTCTGGGAGGAATCCGGCCATGGGGATCGTGAGGCCTATGCCTTCCACCACTGGGATGAAGATGTCCCCGCTGTCGTTGAAGTCGAATGTGCAAAGTGTCACACTACTACTGGCTTCCAGGATTTCCTGGCAGACGGTACAGTCGATAATCCTGTTCCTATCGGGGAAACTGTGGAATGCGAAGTCTGCCACACTGACCCGGACAACGGCACCCTTCGTGACAACGATTCTGTGACATTTCCCTCTGGCGCAGTCATAGACAATCTCGGCCCTGAAGGCCTGTGCATGGAATGCCACCAAGGAGTAGAATCCACATCTGATGTTGATCAAGAAATAACCGATTCTGGAGCCCCGGATGACGATACGATCGATTCAGACATCGAATTTAGAGAAGTAAATATTCACTACTATGCCGCCGGAGCCACGCAGTACGGGACTTTTGTCCAAGGAGGATACGAGTATGATGGGAACGATTACGACGCAAAATTCGGCCATGTCAAGGGTTATGACAACTGCATCGCCTGTCACAATCCCCACTCCCTGGAAGTGAGAACTGAGCGCTGTGGAACATGCCATAGCAATACTGGTTCTGATCCCAAAGATTTCCGTCATTACGGATCGTTCGTCGATTATGACGGGGACGGCGATATGACTGAAGGCATCTATTATGAGATCCCGGATTTTAAGGATAAGTTGTATGAAGCCATTCGGGACTATGCAAGACAGATAGGTCAAACCATTGCATACAGCTCTCATGACTATCCTTACTTTTACAATGATGCCAATGATAATGGAGTAGTGGAAGAGAGTGAATTAGGATTTCCTAACTGGTACAGATCCTTTACAGGCCGTCTCCTTAAAGCCTGCTACAACTACCAGTATTCACTGAAAGATCCCGGTGCATACGCTCATGGAGGCAAATACCTTATCCAGCTCATGTACGACTCAATCGAGGACTTGAATGAGTATCTCATTACTGATGTTGACATTGACGATTTTGAAAGAAATGACGAAGGCCATTTTGACGGCTCAGCAGGTGCCTTTAGACACTGGGATGGGGATGATCCCGCAGAAGTCGAATTCGAATGTGCTAAATGCCACAGCTCAGAAGGCCTGGCATACTATCTTGAGAATGATGACCATATCGCCCAGGAATTCGCTAACGGCTTTCTCTGCACCACCTGCCACACATCTCCTCCAGCACTCCGGATCGCTAGTTCTGTCACTTTTCCTTCCGGGATTAGCAAGAGCTTGGGTGATTCCAGCAACCTGTGTATGAACTGCCATCAAGGCCGTATGTCAAAGTCCATGGTCGATGTAGATATTGCTTTAGATGATGGATCTGTTCCAGGTTTACACGATTTCACAGACTTTAATGTTCATTATTTCGCAGTTGGTGCTGTCCTGTATGGCACAGATGTC
>DAOVAM010000216.1 GCA_030671065.1 Candidatus Aminicenantota bacterium | reverse complement strand
TGATAATTTTCCTTGAATCCTTGTGTTTTTTATGTCATTATTTTTCCTCATTTTTCGGGAAGATCATATCGCATCAAACTGGAGGTCTAATAATGTCATCTACCTTCGACGGATTTAAGCCACCTCTCCTCTGGAAACATTTCGAACACATTTTAACAATACCCCACTGCTCAGGGAACGAAAAAGCCCTGGGAGATTACATCATATCAGTGGCGGAAAATTCGAATCTGGAGTGGGAAAAAGATAAAGTCGGAAGTGTCATCGTCAGAAAAAAAGCAACGGCAGGGCATGAACATGCCGAGGGCGTCATTCTTCAGGGACACCTGGACATGGTCGGCGAAAAGAATTCTGATGTTGTTCATGATTTTGCCAAGGATGAAATCCAGGCTGAAGTCAAGGGAGAATGGGTTCAAGCAAAAGGAACCACTCTTGGAGCAGACAACGGGATCGGTGTGGCCGCTTCGCTTGCTGTCATGGAAGATTCTACCTTAACACATGGCCCTCTAGAATTCCTGTTCACTGTGGATGAAGAAACTGGCTTGACCGGAGCGACCAAAATAGAGCCAGGCTTTCTCAAAGGAAAAAAGCTCCTCAACCTCGACAGCGAAGAAGAGGGAGAATTCACGATCGGCTGTGCAGGAGGAGCAGATTCTGAGATCACATTAGCCCTGAAAAGGAATGCTGGCAGCAGCGGAGAACTTTTCCAGCTTAAACTCTTTGGCTTCAGGGGTGGACACTCAGGAATTGACATCAACCAGGGGCGTGGTAACGCCGTTCAATTGCTTGCCCGAATGCTCTGGAATGCCATGAAGGAATTCTCATTCGAACTGGCCCGCATGGAAGGCGGGAACAAACGAAATGCTATCGCCAGGGAAGCATGGGCTGACCTGTACATTGATCCTTCCCAGGAGCAAAACCTTTCCTCATTCTTCCAGGAAGCCTTCGAAAAAATTAACCTCGAGTACAAGGCTGTGGAGAAAGAAGCGAATTTCTCTTTTGAAAAATCAGATGGCAATAAGGAAGAACCGCTTACTCCAGAATCTCAGGAGGCTCTCATCAATCTTCTATTCACTCTTCCCCATGGAGTTCTCGCCATGCATCCTGAAATGGAGGGTCTTGTGGAAACCTCCTCCAACCTGGCGATCATCCGCACTCATCAGGACCACGCGGAAATCATCTGCAGCAGCCGGAGCTCAGAGGCCTCGGCTCTGAAATCCACGCGGGCGACGATTGCCACTCTGGGCAAACAAGCTGGAGCAGAAATCAATCAGCCTGAAGGCTACCCAGGCTGGATGCCGAACCTCCAATCGCCACTTCTTAAAACTTTGAAAGAAGTCTACCAGAAGATCTCCCAGAAAGAGCCGGAAGTCGGTGCCATTCATGCGGGTCTAGAGTGTGGCATCATAGGAGAAAAATTCCCGGGAATGGATATGATTTCTTTCGGTCCCACCATCGAGCATCCCCATTCTCCTGAAGAAAGAGTTCATGTCGGCTCTGTTGATAAATTCTGGATATTCTTGACTGCTGTGCTTGCCGAACTGGGATAAAAATAAAAAAGGGGCCAGGCCCCTTTTTTTATTTTTATTTAAGGAACGATTCCCAGCGTTTGATGTGACCGAATTCATCAGCCTGGTTTTTCTGAATAACTTTTCTGGTCTCATCGTCCCACTCAATATCCCCGAGTAACTCGTTGTAATGACGGACAGCCTTTGTTTCTACCCAGATGCCGGTTTTGAGGGTAGCTTTTTTGCCCATCCACCGGGAAAAAAGCCCGAACGTTAAGCCTACGATCCAGAAGGCGAACCTGAACTTGCTTGGTTTGAATCCATACTCAAAAAGCTTGGACTGAAAATCCTGAAGATGTGTCATCTCGTTATTCATGGCAGCAATGATCTGGAGGTTCAGTTCATCCGTTTTTTTCGTGATCTGGAACTTGTAGATATTGGCAGCCATCGTTTCAAGCGTGTGCAGAGTACGTAATCCTTTCCTAATTTTTTTTAGCCTCTCAGGGCGCATTCCTGTTCCTCTGAACTTGAAATCCGAGAGGCGCATTTCAGGACGGACGATCGAGATATCAAAATCTTTTTTTTTCATCATCTATTGATCTATTGGGGTCAGGGCTTGACAATGGACATTTTTAAATAGGTCATTCTATCTTCACCTGAAGGAAATGTCCAATGACAAGCCCTGACCCCTTTCTAGTTTTTTTAAATCCAACCCAGCTCGCTGAATTGAGGAAATCCAGACCGCGTTATTCCCCAGCAAGTAAACAGAATTATGCTTAAAAAATAGGCGGTCAGAAAAAAGAAAAGAATGGGATTCCTTCCTCTTTCTCTCTTCCTTTTCAAATAGAGAAAAAGAGTAAGAAGAAAACACGCGACTGCCGCAGGAAAGGCAAAAACCACTGTCTGCCCTTCGATCGCCTCAATTGTAAAGGTGAAACCATAAAAAACAGATCCCACAGAAAGGAGGATCATGCTCTTCTTGATAAAAGGCTGGAAAGAAAGCCTGTGGGCCATGAGAATCAATCCTAAAGAGATGAGAGAGAGCCCCCCGATCCATATAAAATGGCTGATAATCTCGTCAAAAAAATAGGTGGCTTTGAATACATCCGAATCTTTCATCGTCTGCAGCAGTCTCGCGATGGAATTTGCTGCGAGATGAAGACCGTGGCCTTCCACATAAGAGAGAAAGCCAATGGCTAAAATGACTTTTGCCAGGATGTTTGAGGAATGAGAAGAGGTCTCCTGATTTTGCGAAGACTGTGACATTCTGTTCAGGCGCAAATAAAGCACATACGCAAAAGGAATGACTCCAAAGGGAGTTAAAAAATCAAGAGTATCCCCCCAAGTCAAGGGCCACACAAAAAATCGACCTAAGAAAGGGGGAAGGAGATGAAACACAGTGAGGGACAGACCGAAGAAAAAAAGAAAAAAACAGAGGTTCTCACTCTCGTCGCTCATCAAATCCTGTTTAAAAGACATGGCCAAAATTGAAGTAAATGCTCAAGCCTTCGTTGCTCAAACCCATGTCGAATCGAGCAACAAAGTTTTGCAAATAATACCTCAATCCCCATCCGACATCAACAGCAATATTATCAAGCTGGATTTCGGACCATGACGGCCACACTAATCCTCCATCCAGAAAAATATTCCCCCCAAACTTCTTCCAGAGTGGAAAACGATACTCCGCATTGAACAGAAATTTTCCTTTATCGACAAAGCGATTCAGCCTGTATCCTCTCATCGCAGACATCTCTGAACTGCCTCCAAGATCAGGCATCTCAAAGAGAGGAACCTCCTCACCCGATATTTTCTGAACCAGTGCACGAAAAGCCAGAACATCCCGCTGTCCGAACAGGAGGGTGTATTTTCTGAAATCCAGAGAGAATCGATAAAAACTTGCATTTTTATTTCCAAAGAAACTCGATGCCAAATCATTCTGGAAAATCAAACGAATTCCCTTTTTGGGGTGGATCTGACTGTCAGAAGAATCATACCGAACGACCAGAGAGACATAAGGTGAAAACTGCTCCCCCACTGCATCCAGAGTATCCGTGAACGGCCTGTCTTCCGCTGGATCTTTGTAATGGACATTCTTGAGAAAATAGGAGATCTCGATGACAAAATGTGGAGAAAAGCCTTTTCCAATTGTCAACTGGAGCTTCTGTTGCTCATTAGTAAACTCAGTCTGGTCTTCTTCCCTTGAATCCCCACCGGTCCCATAAAAGTAATATTTCAGGTATTTTTGGTATTCGGCCCTGAGGTCAAAAGAGAATGGATATTTCTTTCCCTGACGAATTTCGTTATCTGGAATGGAAAAAGCAAATCCGTACCATCTTTCTCCTTTAGTGGAATTGAAAATGATGAAATCAAATGATTCTTTTTGAGAGAGATAATCGATAAATTTGGCTCTCCCTCCATACCCCAATCCGATGTCTGTGTCATACATGAGGAAAGGAAAAACACTCTTGGATTTTTTTTGATCCGTCGAGTCCTCATCATT
>DAOVAM010000206.1 GCA_030671065.1 Candidatus Aminicenantota bacterium | reverse complement strand
GCCTGTCTTGATTGTGGAGAAATTCAGAAGAGTTTTTTCCCCAGACAACAATTAGAGTCGCCTTTCCCCTTTTCTTCGGTCTCCCCTACGCCGGTCTATGAGTCTCCGACGATCTGTGCTGGAACGTCGCTCAGGACCGGGGTATTTCAGAGGGTCTTTTTTCTCTTCCTTTCTCATACAGCCTTCCTCCAATCATTCATTCTCTTTTTAAGTTTCATGGAGTATTGATACTCACATAAAATAATTTGTTGTTTGATACAATCCCCTTCGTTCAAAAACTCAAAAGACTTGTACTTCGCTTTAGGGCTTTAACTGGAATAATTCGTATCATCGAACCGAAAGAAGGACTTGTTAGTGTTTATAACATTTTCAAAGTTAAATCAAGGATGAAATCCATCCTGAGAAAAGGGTAATATCTATAGAGTCAGAAAATAATCTGACACTCTAATGCTGTATTTATTAGGGTCCAGAGATTTCACTATCGTCCTTTTGTAATTCCCTTTTTCCGGATCCAGTTCTGTGAGATCGATGATTTCTCCATCGATTTTCCCCCCTTTTCTGTTTGTGATGATTTTGACTTTGGGCCTGAGCATGAACGTTACTTCAGAGTTTGCTTCCATCACTATTCCGAGCTCTTGCGTGTCCAAGGAAACAAGTGAGCCGATGGGATAGACTCCTACCATAGAGGCAAAAAGTTTAAGCAAGGCAGGATCGAACTCTGTCCCGCTCTTCTCCATCATCAAGCTTAAAGCCTGGTCCCGGGTCAGGACATGGTCCCGGTAAGGTCTTTCGGTCGTTACAGAATCAAAAAAATCACAAATTTTGACAATTTTGCTGTAAAGTCCAATCTTGTTTCTCTTCCAGAATTTGGGATATCCGGAGAAATTGGTCCAGAGATGATGCTCCAGGGCTACATAAAGAGTTTTGACCGGGAGATAATTCGAATCTCTCAGGCTGATAAGCTTTTCAACACCATGAAATGTGTGCTTTTCCATTATTTTTCTTTCGTCTTCACTCAGCTTATCTCTCTTGTCAAGGATTTCTTTGGGGATGTCCAGTTTTCCCACATCATGATAAAAAGCACTCAATCCTAACTCTATCATTTCCTCTTTTTCGAGTCCTAACCGACTTCCAAAACACACAGCCAAAACAGCAACGTTAGCCGAGTGATTGACTGTGTATTCGTCATAATTTTTTATGTTGGTCATTCCAATCATGAAGGACTCATCCTGGTTGATGAGGTTGACAATGGATTGAATCAGCCTGCGGGATGTTTTCCATGGAAGTTTTTTATTTTCTTTGTGTCTATCAAAGGATTCTTTCAGATGAGTAATGCTCTTGAAATACACTTTTTTTGCGACCTGTTTGACCTGCTCGTGTTTCAGGCGAACAGAGGGATCATAAGGATGGATTTTTTCTATTAAAATATGATTGATTCCCTTATATTCCAATTCAGTTTGAAAGTTTTCAAATGAGGTGTCCTTTTTTTCTCTGGAATTGGCGAGAAGACCGACGAATTCTGCAAGTTCCTCATCGTCTAAACCCGGTTCGAATCTTATTGTCCCAATCTCTTTTCTTCTGAACTCACCTGCTAAGAATTTAAAGTTATGAAAGCTGACAAGATCAAACTTGATTCTGTTGTTGTTGAGGAAGAGCGTGTTTTCTTGGAACTGGAACAGGGCTTGTCCTTCTTCAGTAAAGATCTCCTCGATTAAACTGAAAAGAGAACGAATCTGTTCAATAAAAGTCAGGTTGTTGAGCTCATAGATTTGAGCGGTTTTTAAAGCGGAGGAAAAGCGGAGGAAGATCTCTTCGATTCTTTTTGAGAGAGCTTTACTGGAAAGGATTGAGGAATTTTTTGCTTTGTTTTGATTCTTTTCTCCCTTACGATTATACAATTTGTTCGCCTGCAAGGATTGTATTTGATTCAAAATTTTGGGTGATTTTTCTCAATGCGATTTGACAGGCCATCCGAATGGTCTTGTTCCGAAATCTAGTCCCTTCTTCGAGAATTTTTTGGGCCTCAGGATTAGCCATTTTTTCCAATGCGGGTACTGCGCAAAGACGGGTCTCATTCTGCTTGGTTTTAGAGAGGATGCTCCACTTTTTCAGAATGGAGCGGAGCAGAACGCTGACTTCTTCGGACCGGGTCTCAGCTAAATATTCCAGAAGAATCTTCTTTTCCTGTTTTAATCGTTCTCTGAAATCTTTTTTCTCAGCGATCTGAATGACATGAGAAATTATTGTCTGATCTATACAGTATTTAAGTCCCTTAGCTGCCTGGGTGCGGATTTCTCCATCTTGATCAGAAAGAAACTCTATCAGGAGAGTATTGGCACGTGCGTCGTTGAGCGCTCCCAGTGCCTGTATGACAGAGAGTCTTATTTCCTTATCTGTATTGTCGATAAACTTCTCGAGGAAGGGAAGAGCTTGACTATCGCCGATCTTCCCCAGGATCTGTATGACTTCCTTTATCAGAGTGATTCTGTGATCTTTTGCAATAGTGAAGAGTGAATGGATATCGTTTTTCCCGATTTCATACAGGAGGTTTGAAGCCTCCCACCGGATTTTTTGGGTTTCTGTTTCTTCCCAGATATCGGCAATCAGGGGGATAGCGTTGGGACCGAGATGCTTCAGGTATCGAAAGAAGGAGTCAAAATCATCAATCTGGTTGTTCATGAACAGTTTCTTCAAGTAGGCCAGAGAACTTTCACTCTTAATATGCTGGAGCGTTTTTTCAAGCATTTCTCTTTTTTCCTCGAATCGACCGGAGAACAGTTCTGACAGCTCCTGGAGTCGGTGAAGGATCAAAGAGGCGAGGGCAAACAGGGATTTGTACACGACTTCTTTATAGAATTGATTGAGAACGTTCAATATGGAAGAAAAGGCCTTGATTCTTTCCTCTAAATACAGGATTTCGAACAGAAGGTTTATCATCTCGGTCAAGGGAGGCGTGGATCGATGTTCTTCGAGCAAAGATTCAATATCAGGGGATTCCTCCTTGCTCATAGAGGGGGGCTGAAAAGGGAGGGGAATATCTTCCAGGACGACATCGTCCTCTTTTTCCTGCATGATATCCTTGGAATCGAGGCTCAAGGCGGCGTTCCTCTTATGGATCTCTTCCTGGTCGTTTGAACAGAGTTCGATCGTTCCTTTAGAGATCTCTTCTTTATCTATGTTGAATTGAGTTTCTTCTCCGATTTCTGAATCGAGGAATTCGTCCACGGCAAAATGACGGATATGAGGAAAGTCCTTTGTCCATAATGAGTTGACAATATCACTGTCCTCTGGGGGGAGGTCCGCATTGTCTTTTATAACCTTTAAAAAAGCCTGGAGTTCGTGTATATCCAGGCCTTTATAAAAAACCAGCTCTCTCATCCCGTCCTTAAAGAAGAGGAATGGAAGGCAGGCCTTTTTTTGTTCATCCTTAAAGACCATTTCTTGTTTGAAAGAGAAGCTGAACTCGTGAATGATGAGTTTGAGCTCTTGATGTTCATCCAGAAATTCTTCCATCTTTTCAATCAGGGCAAGAGTGAGACTTTCAACTGTGGGATTTTCTGATGGGTAAATTCTCAAAGAGGTGAATGTTTTCGCAAAGAGATTGAGCACTTCCTTTGTCTTCTTGACTCCTGCCGCCCCTGGGAGGAATGTGTTCCTTGTCGAGTGATCCTTTCCTCCTGCCGAAGCGAAGGAATTCAATCTCTCCCCTTTTTTGGCAATCGTGTCGGCTTTATAGGGCATGGGCATACTCAAAGCTTTTTAAAAAAGAGAAAGCGTAAAGAGATTAAAGTTCAGCTGTTTCGGAAGGTTTGAATACAAAAGGGTGTGGCCTTTTTGTAAAGAGAGTGAGGGACTCAAGATGAATTTCATCAGACCTCTTCTTTTTCACCTCAGCCAATTTTTCTCTCGATCATCATCGATAAGACTTTCATCTTATACTTTACCTCTTAAAAAGAGGTAAGGGTTTAGTCGTTAAGAAAATACAAAAATGGAAAAAATTTAAATTTGATTTCAGGAAATGAGATTGGCTCGAGCCTGGGGTGAGGATCTTGGAGGATGCATTGTTTTTGATCTGACAGCACCAAGTTGTTCGACCGATTGTATTTCAACCTTGCCTCTTTATTTAGGGAGTAAAAAAGGTGCTATTATAAGTAATAAAAGAGGACGAGAATAGAAACCGCCTTTTGGGGTGAATTCAATGATGATTTTAGTCGTCGTTTCTCACCCCCCGTCTCACCCTTTTGCACATGTGGAAGCG
>DAOVAM010000001.1 GCA_030671065.1 Candidatus Aminicenantota bacterium | reverse complement strand
TTCCTTAGCCTGGATCAGTGCATTCTGTCCTACAGTGGCATCCAGGACGAGAAGGATCTCATGGGGGGCTCCTTCGATTTGTTTCGAGATGACACGATTGATCTTTTCCATCTCATTAATTAAATTTGCATTCGTATTGATCCTTCCGGCTGTGTCGACTAATAGAAGTTGGTAAGAATGGGCCTTGAATGAATGTATGGAGTCATAGACCACTGCAGCAGGATCTGCCCCATACTGGCCTTTTATAACAGGAATATTCAATTTCTTTCCCCATAAAATAAGCTGTTCTTGAGCTGCAGCTCTGAACGTGTCAGCTGCCACCATCAGGATACTTTTGCCTTTCTGCTTGAAATGGAAGGCCAATTTTGCCAGAGAGGTCGTCTTTCCACCGCCGTTGACACCGACCATCATGATGACAGACTGGGAACGGTCAAGGCCGATTTCGGAGGGGAAATGGGAGAGTATCTTTATGATCTCCTCTTCCAGATTGTCCTTGATTGTCTGGAACGAATCATTTTTTTTACTTTTTTCTTTTATCGCATGAATTATTTTTTCAGTCGAGCTCACGCCAATATCTGCCAGAAGCATGGATTCAGCAAGTTGATCCAGAGTTTCGTCCAGGCTTTGACTGCCGCGAAGAAGCTCTTCGAATCTTTCTTTAAAAGTTTTCCGTGTTTCTGTGAGATTATCTTTGAGGCTTACGAACATGCCACAATCATTATATTTTTCACTCATTACAAAGTCAAAGGAGGATTCGCGAAGCCTGCACAAAATAGATGAGAGCCATATTAAAATGTTCAGTCTCAAGGCCTGACTCCAATAATTCCTTTTTTAGTGAGGAAGATTGTGTTAAATTTAGAATATCGATGAGTGATACAATTTGGGTATTCAATCCTTCTCCTGAGGAAGCAAAAACACTCTCCTCCGAGTTTGGAATTCCTTTAGAAATAGCCCAGATATTAGTGAATCGGGACATTAAAGATGCCGAAGCCGCTCAGAGATTTCTTTATGGAAAATTGGACGGCCTCCATGATCCTTTCTTGCTCAAGGGTATGAATGAGGCCGTAGCTAGAGTCAAACAGGCCGTTTCCTCGGGAGAGAAGATACTTATTTTCGGCGATTATGATGTGGATGGAATTCTTTCAGTTGTTGTACTTTCCAAGGCGCTAGAATCCTTGGGGGCAGAAGTCGATTATTTCATCCCGGATAGATTGAAATATGGGTATGGGATCAAAGAAGAATTCATCGAAATCGTCCAGGAAAAAAACGCCAGATTGGTGATCAGCGTCGATTGCGGGATCAAAGCAATACATTTTGCCAGAAGAGCTAAGGAAGAGGGAATTGATGTCATTGTGACTGACCATCATCTTCCTGGAGATTCTCTCCCTGATGTGAAGGCTATCCTCAATCCTGTACTCAGTGAATCCGGATATCCGGAGAAAAACTTAGCCGGGATCGGAGTTGTCTTTAAGCTTATCCAGGCTCTCTTCGAAGAAGAGGAAAAGTCTGCATTTGAGGCTCCGTACATGAACTTGGTTTCTATAGGAACGATAGCTGATGTCGCGGAGTTAAGGGGCGAAAACAGGCTCATTGTCAAGTTTGGGCTAAAGGCGCTGGAAGAGGATTCAAACATTGGATTATCCAGACTTTTAGAAGTTTGCGGCTTGAAGGGACGAAAAGTATCTGTTGGAGACATCGGTTTCAGGGTCGGGCCGAGGATCAATGCAGCGGGCAGGATGGGAATGACAGATCTGGCCGTGCGTCTTTTTTTCACAGACTCTCTTGAGGAATCGATCGAGCTGGCGTCTCATCTTGACAATCTGAATTCCAAAAGGCAGAAAATACAAGAGAGAGCGTATAAGCAGGCGCTAAATACGATTCAACAAAGGTCTTTGGATGAACGCTACAAATTCCTGATCCTGGGGTGTGAGGAATGGCATCGTGGTGTCATTGGTATAGTGGCTTCGAAGATTAAGGATTTATTTCACAGGCCGGTTCTTCTTTTCACTTATGAAAATGGAAAAGCATGTGGCTCGGGAAGGAGCATCAGTGGATTTCCGATCATTGAATGTTTGGATGAATGTAAGGAATTGTTCATGAGTTACGGAGGTCACAGCATGGCTGTTGGCTGTGTCCTTTCCCAGGAAAATGTGAAGCTTTTTAAAGAATCCATCAATGCCATTGTGAGCGAGAGAATATCCGATGATGACTTGAAGAGGAAGATACGCATCGATTCAGGATTAGAATTTTCTGACATCACATCCCGATTCATCGAAATGTATTCCCTTCTCTCTCCATTCGGAATGGGGAATCCCAAACCTGTCTTTTTCACTCAAGGAGCAGAGATTGCGAGCAATCCCCAGAGAATCAAGGGAAAGCACAGCAAGCTCTTGTTGAAAAAAAATGGAAGTTTTTTTGAAGCCCTGGGATGGAACCGGATCGATTGGGCTCGAGATTTCCAGGAAGGTGAAAAAATCGATGTGGCCTACACGTTTCAATTTTCTGAATATCTTGGGGAAATGAAGCTCAGTCTATCTATCGAAGATATAAAAAGACGATAAGAGATTCAAGGGGAAAATGAGTTTTGTAAAAATCATGAGAATCACAGTGGCAGTCTTATTCGTGGTTGTTCTGGCTGTGATCGCAAGATATTTCATGGTTCGTTCGCAAGAAGAGACTGGAGTACCCGTGAAAACTGATGAAATAGTCCAGAAAAAGGTCGAGAAAAGAGAAAAACCTGAACATTTTGAGTTTAAAGGAGAGGAGAAGAGCCTCCACGTGAAGGCAGATAAACAATTTATCGCAGAAGATGACAACTATCATGCAGAGGGAAGCGTAGAAATCATTTTTTTTAAAGAAAGAGAAGGTCAGGATGTTCTCCTCTCCGGAGGTAAAGTCATTTATGACAAAGATATGACTCGCTTTAGATCATCGGATCAGGCTAAAGCGAGATTCAAAGATCTGTTGGTGGAATCTGTCCTTTTGAATTATGACAATGAAGAGGAGAATTTCTGGACAGAGGAAGGAGCCCGTTTTTCATCACGGAGGCTCACGGGCTCTGCCCAAAAGATGTACTACCAGATGAAGCAGGAAAAAATTAAGCTTCAGGGAGATGTCCATCTCCAAATAGAACCAAAAACTGAAACTTCCTCTACTCTAAAAGTCACAGGGAGGATGCTGGATTATAATGAAAAAAGTAAACAGGGAAAGATAGAAGGGGATGTGAAACTTTTTTATGGAGAGAGCCGTGCCACAGCTGAAATCATGAGATTTGAATTATACCCGGATGGAGAACAGATAAAAACCCTGATTTTAGAGAAGAATGCCTGGGCCTCTCTTGTTGTAAAGGAAAAGGAAAACCGACCTTCTCCGGATCAATCTCCTCTTTTTGTCCAGAGCGTGAAGCGGGAAATTGAAGGAGAAGAGATAAGGATGAGGTTTTTTCAAGAAAACTCGGAGCTCCAGGAAGTTGAGGCCCAGCGAGACAGTTCTTTTAAATTTATTTCGTCGACTGGAGACTTTACAAGGATTCTGGCTGAGTCGGCAAAATTTATTTTTAACAACGAAGGGGAATTGGAAGAATTTCAAGCCTTAAAAAACGCCAAAATTGTGAAGCAGGCGGAAAATCCGGATGAAGCCCGGGTAATCGAGGGAGATTCTTTCAATAAGAAAAGATATTCCGATGTCCTTCATGTCAAGGGAAAAGGACCGTATGATGCCAAAATGAGCTCACTGGGAAGTAATGTTTTTGCAGAGGAAATGACTATTTTTCTTGATTCCAGTAACCTTGAAGTGAAACGTGGAGTCAAGGTGATCTTGAAGTCCAAAACTGGAGAAAATAGGCCTGTAGGTATTTTTTCAAAGGAACAGCCTGTGTTCATCCAAGCCAGAGAGATGAGATTTTTCGCAGAGCAAAAGCGTTTTCTTTTTAACAGGGATATAAAAATCTGGCAACAGAAAAAAGTTCTGGGTGCGGAAGAAATTGAGCTTTTTGAGGAGACAGGACAAATCCTGTGTACGGGTAGAGTAGAATCGACACTGCCTCATACGACAAAAGAAGGAAAGGAGGAGAAGATAAAGATTTCCTCACAGAAAATGATGTATTTCCCTGAGGAAAATCTCGTTGTTTATCAGGAGAAAGGCTGTTTAACCGTGAAAGATGCGATTCTTCGAGCACGATTCATTTCGGTTTATCTGGGTGAAGAGAATAAGGGAATACAGAAAATTGTTGCCCGAGAAAAAGTCATCATCCTTCAGAGCATGGGCGAAGCGCGTGGAGAAGAAGCCATATACAATCCTGAAGAGGAATCACTCGAACTCCTTGGAAATCCGGTTTTTATAGATAAAGATAAGGGAACAACAGAGGGTGACAAATTGACTTTTTACATGGCTGATGGTAGAATTCTCGTTGAAAATAAAGATCGAGAAAGATCGGTAACTGTAATAAAACGTGAGAGATGAAAGACAATTTAGAAGCGAAAGAGCTCAGAAAGAGCTATCGCAAAAAGAGAGTGTTAGATGGTATTTCTCTGTTTGTCAGCAAAGGAGAAATCGTCGGTCTTTTAGGCCCTAATGGCGCAGGGAAGACGACTTCCTTTTCTCTGATCCTCGGACTTATTCCTCAAGATTCCGGTCAAGTTTTCCTTGATGGAGAGGACATCACAAACCTTCCTATGTATCTTAGAGCCAGAAAGGGATTGTGTCTTCTTCCCCAAGAGCCATCTGCTTTCAGGAAATTGAGTGTTGAGGACAATCTTTTTTCAGTGATCGAGACAAGCCGGAATGAGCATTCCGATGGAAAGGGGGATGTGATGAGGATTATGGAAGAGTTCGGTCTGCAGGAGCTGGCAAATGCCAAAGCCTACACGTTGTCTGGAGGAGAACGAAGACGTCTTGAAATCGCCAGGGCCTTGCTTACAATGCCCAGGTTTATACTCCTGGATGAGCCTTTTACTGGAATCGATCCTTTGACTATCCAGGATTTGCAGGACATAATACTTTCCTTAAAGGAGAGGGGAATTGGAATCCTTGTAACGGATCACAGCGTCCGAGAAGCGTTAAAAATTACAGATAGAGCCTATATCATCGATGGAGGAAAGATCTTGAAGGAAGGCACTCCTCAGGAGCTAGTGAGTTCCGAAGAAGTGAGAAAAAGTTACCTAGGGGAGGATTTTAGCCTTTCTTGATTCTATGAAAGTGGATTAAGACGAGAAGTGCCATGGTGTTAAAGCTACGGTTAGAACAGAGGCAGGTTCAGAAATTAATCCTTGCGCCTGCACTGCAACAGGCGATTAAGCTTCTCCCGCTGACGAATTTAGAGCTTATCGAGATTATCGATACAGAACTCTCACAGAATCCTATGCTTGAATCAGAGGAAGAAAGCATGGAGAAGGCTCCTGATAAAGAATCGGAAGAAAGGGAAAAAGATCGGACAGAGGCCGAAAAAGAACGAGAGTTGGCGCAGGAAAAAGTGGGGTCTGAAGAGTCCCTTGAGTCTAAAGGAGACGCTGAAGACTCAGAATTTGAATCTTACTTTCATGATTATTTTGATGATGGATTTCGCTCCGTTTTTTTTGAAAAAAAGGAAGCGCCTTCTTTGGAGAATGTAGTATCAGAGAGAACCTCTCTCTGGGACCATCTTAGCTGGCAGGCGAATCTAACATTTTTCAATGCAAAGGATAAAGAGATTGCTCAATATATTATCGGCAACATCAATGAAGACGGCTATCTGACGTCATCGGTGGAAGAGATTGCTAAAGATCTGAATGTCCCTGAGAAGAAGGTCAATGAGATTCGGGAAAAGATAAAGGAGTTTGATCCCGTGAGCATAGGAAGCTTGACACTCCAAGAAGCTCTTTTAACGCAGATGGACTATTTTCAGGTAAAAGACGAAATCACTCGATCAATCGTTAATGAGCATCTTCATCTCCTGGAAAAATCCGATTACTCTAAGCTTGCCAAGGTTCTCAAGATTCCTCTGTCATCCGTAAAATACCATATCGAGGTCATCAAACACCTGAATCCTGCCCCAGGGAGAAAGTATAGCCAAGAGAGAACGTTTTATGTTGTTCCGGATATAATCGTCTCCAAGGAAGATGATGAGCTCAAGATTACCTTGAATAATGAGGGTCTGCCCCGATTAAGGATCAACACCTACTACAAAAAGCTTTTGGCTCAAGCCTCAAAAGATAATCCAGATGCCTACAGGTACTTGAAAGACAAGATGAAAAAAGCATTCTGGTTCTTGCGGAGTTTGGACCAGCGAGATAAGACGATTTACAAGGTTGCGAAATATATTGTGGATAAACAGAAAGGCTTTATTGAGATGGGGATTGAACACATCAAGCCCTTGACCTTGATCGAGCTGGCTCAAGAGATAGGAGTCCATGAATCCACTGTAGGTCGAGTGGTGACCAACAAATACATGATGACTCCGCGAGGTGTATTTTCCCTCAAATATTTTTTTCATAAAGCTATCTCTGGAGACTTCGGTGAAGAAATATCTTCATTAAGGATTAAAGAGAGGCTTAAGAAGATCGTAGATACCGAGGACAAGGGGAATCCTTTGAGTGATATAGAAATTGGTGAAATGCTGGCAAGGGAAAATTTCAGAGTTGCTCGTCGGACTGTGACCAAATACAGAAAGCAGCTTGAGATTCCACCTTCCCACATAAGGAAGAGAAGATTCAAGATGGAGGAGGCTTGATGAATATTAATTTTACTGCTCGTCATGCAGACGTCACTCCTGAAATAAAAAAATACTGCGAAAGAAGGCTGCGATCTTTAGAAAAAGTATCGGGACACAAATTATCGGCTGATCTTGTTCTTTCTGTCGAAAAATACAGACATAAAGTTGAAATCAACGTGAAGATTAAAAGAGCTCTTGTAAATGCAGTGGAGGAGACGAATGACATGATGAGTTCCCTTGGCTTGGCTTTTGATAATGTCGAGAAAAGAGTCAAGAAGGAGAGGGGTAAACTCAGAGAAAGAAAGAGAAGAAAGATCAGAGAGATGGAAACCATGTCTCCTCCGGTCGAGACAGAAGAGGCACAAAAGAGAGTCATAAGAAGTCGGGATTATTCTTTAAAGCCGATGCCTCTTGAAGAGGCTTTTCTACAATTCGATTTAGATAATAAAGAAATCTTTGTTTTTAAAAAATTAGGCACTGAAAAGTGGGCGGTCATTTACCGTAGAAAAGATGGACATTACGGTTTAGTGGAACCCGAATGAATTTTTTTGGATAGGGAAGAACGATGAAACTCCATAATTTATTGATACAGGATATGATTATTGAAGATCTTAATTCTACTGATAGAGAAGGCGCTCTCAAAGAGATGGCCAACTTCTTGAAAAAAAGGAAAAAGATAGGCAAAGAGAAGGAGTTGTATGAAAAGCTTCTCCAAAGAGAAGAATTAGGCAGCACAGCCATAGGAGAGGGCGTTGCCATTCCTCACTGTAAAATAAAAGGAGTGAAGAGCCCTATTGTTTTACTGGCTATTTCGAAGAAAAGAATTGATTTTCATTCTTTAGATGGAAAACCCTCCAATATATTTTTTCTGGTCGTTTCTTCTCCTGATAATCCCAGTTTGAATCTCCAGATATTAGCAGCCATTGCGAGTCTTGTTCGGAAATCTGGATCTCTTCTGAAAAAGGTTCTGAATGCCCAAAATACCAGCGCTGTCCTGGAAATTATTCGAGAAGAAGAAGAGAAGCTAAGTGATTAATGACAAAGATTCTTTGCTCGAAGTTAAAGATTTTTTTCAGAAAACAAAGAATCTTCTGAAGCTTGTCTCCACGTCAGGGAAAGTGGGATTTTCTAGAAAAACAGATCTGTCTTCCTTAGGAAAGAAATGCCTTCCCATTCAAATATGGGGCAAGAGGAACTTTAATGGTCTTAAGAGTCTTTCCTTTCGGGAAAGGAAAAGAGTCCTGAATAAAAAATTAGGGGATGAAACATTCTGCGTGATCCTCGCGGATGGTCTCCGTTTTTTTCCTGATGTCATCCAAGAAGCCAAAAAAAGAAAGCTTCCGCTTTTTGTGAGCAAACTTTCACAGAAAAAATGTCGAGAAGAAGTGAAGAATTTTGTTCTGAGCCTCTCTTCTCACCCGGTTAAAATTTCAGCAGGATTGCTCCAGATTTTTGGCTTAGGAGTGCTGATCATGGGAGACAGCGGAATCGGAAAGAGCGAATGCGCCTTAGAGCTCATTTCCAGAGGGTACCGCTTTGTATGCGATGATGTTGTTATTCTTCAGAAAAAGACAGACAATAAATTGGTCGGACAAGCTCCCCGTCTCACCCGCAATTTCATGGAAATAAGGGGACTGGGGATTATCAATATCAGAGAGATCTTTGGGCCAAAATCTGTGCTGAAGCAGTCAAGAGTAGATTTGATCATCAGGTTGAAAAAATTACAGAAAAAAGGAGGCGATTCAGACCGTCTGGGCCTCAAATTTCCAGAGGATCACGAAATATTGGGAGTGAAAGTCCCGCGAATCAACATTCCTGTGGCTCCTGGTCGAAACATTGCGACTTTAATAGAGGTCGCCTGCAAGGTCCATCTTCTAAGAAAAAAGGGTTACTTGGCACCTCAGGATATCGTCAGGAAGGTCGATCGTGTACTGTCGAGCCATTGAGGATCGGGAAGAAAAATAGTATGAAAAGCGAAAAATTTCTGATTATTACAGGATTATCTGGTTCAGGGAAGACCGTGGTCAGCCGATTCCTTGAAGATTTTGGCTATTACTGTATTGACAACCTTCCTGCGAAGCTGATTCCCAATTTTATTGAACTCTGGAAGAGGAAAGAAGTTGAGATTGAAAAGGTGGCCCTGGTGATTGATATTCGGGAAGCTGGATTTGAAACTGAATTTCTTGAGGTCTTGAACCAGATCAGGAAGGATGTTTTGCCGTGGTTAATTTTTCTCGAAGCTTCGGATGAGACATTGCTCAAGAGATACAGCGAAAGCAGACGTCCTCATCCTTTAAAAAGCAAAAAGTCTGTCTTGGAGAGCATTCAGTTAGAAAGAGGAAGGTTGGCGGAAATAAAGAGGTTGGCGGATGAGGTTGAGGATACATCTGACATGAACATAGCTCAGCTCAGGGAAATATTGAACAGAAGGTTTTTAAAGAAAAAAAACGAAAAGCTGCAGATTAGAATTATCAGTTTTGGCTACAAATATGGGATCCCGTTGGAATCGGACCTTTTGTTCGATACACGATTTTTGCCCAATCCGTTTTATGTCAATGAGTTAAGAGACAAAACTGGTAAAGACAGGGAAGTGAAGGAATACGTCCTTCAAGAAAAAGAGACAAAGAAATATCTTCATGAGTTGAAACGATTCGTGGATTATTTGCTTCCAAAGTTCGTGAAAGAGGGGAAAAGCCATCTGACAATTTCCACAGGATGTACAGGGGGGAAACACAGGTCTGTGATTATTGCTGAGGAGTTGAAGAGTCATCTCAAGACCAAAGACAGTTCTGTCAGGATCTATCATCGCGATCTGCATAAATAGCAATAGAGGGATGTTCCCTTTTCTTGAAAAATACTTAAGATTCAACGTGTTAAATGGTAAAATGTCTACAACAGGAATTTAATGATTGTGTCTCTGATGAATGTGACCATGATACGACATAAAGGAAAAGAACAATGATCGGCGGACTCATCGTTTCTCATGGGAAGTTAGCTGAAGAACTCTTGAATGCTCTGACCATTATCATTGGGGAGGCCGTCAACATAGAGGCTATTTCGATCGGGTGGTATGATGATGTTGAAGAGTCAAAAAAGAAAATCAGTCAGAGTCTGAAAAGAATTGAGCAGAAAAACGGTGTTGTGATTTTTACAGACATGTTCGGAGGGACAGCATCAAATCTGAGTTTCTCTTTTTTGAAGGATAACCAGATTGAGATCATCACAGGCGTCAATCTTCCGATGCTCATTAAGTTTGTTTCTCTCCAGAGAAGCAATAATTTGAAAGAAGTGGCAAAGAAGGTCTATGAGCAGGGAAAAAAGAATATCCACCTTGCCAGCGCTCTTTTGAGTACAAAGCATTAATTCCACCGAATCCATGCTCAAGAAAAAAATCACCATAAAGAATAAGCTGGGCATGCATGCACGAGCTGCGGTCAAATTTGTCAATGTGGCTAACCGGTTCAAATCATCGGTTAAGATCGAGAAGGATGGGAATGAGATCGACGGAAAGAGTATTTTGGGAATATTGACATTAGCGGCTGTACAAGGGACAGAGATCGTTTTAAAGGTTTCAGGGAAGGATGAGGACAAAGCGCTCAGTGCATTACTCGAACTCATTAACAATAAATTTTTGGAAAAAGAGTAATTTTTCATGGAATATTTCAGGTTGAGAGGAATCGGGGTATCCCCCGGAATTGCCATAGGTGAGGTTCTGCTCACGGAGAGAGTTATTTTTACGGAACGGAAGGAAAAGATCCTTCCACATCAAGTTGAGCACGAGCTGAAGAGATTGAACAAAGCGATAGAAAGGACCAAGTCTCAGTTGACTCGGATAAAGGATCAGATCAGAAAGAAAATGGGGGAAGAGCATTCTTTCATCTTAGAGGCTCACCTGCTCATGCTTGAAGATAAATCGATGCGTTCAGGCCTTGATAGGATCATCAGGGAAGAACACTGCAGAGCAGAATGGGCTCTTTCCTGTATCCATGAGAAATACAAGCGGCTTTTTGAGTCTATCAGTGACGAATATTTCAGACAAAGAGAATCGGATATATCGGATGTTTTGACAAAACTCTACAGAAACCTGGAAAGTCCGGACAAAAAGAAAAAGGATGATGGAAGGGAAAAAATTCTGGTGGCTCATGACCTCCTCCCTTCAGAGGCCGCGTTAAAATTGAGCAGGGGAAATGTCTTGGCCGTGGCTATTGATATGGGTGGACAAACATCGCATACAGCCATTCTGGCTCGCTCATTAAACATCCCAGCGGTGCTTGCTCTGCGCAATATTTCACAGAGAGTCAAAAACGGCGATTACATCATCGTGGATGGTTCTGATGGGGAAGTCATTGTCAATCCCCCTCATGCTCTCCGGAAAGAGTTTTTCGATAAAAAAGAGAAATATGAGGATTACCGAAGAGAACTCAGAAAAACTGCAAAATTGAGATCTACGACTCTGGATAACTTTCGGTTTTATCCTTTAGCCAATATCGAGCTTCCTGAAGAGGTGAAACCGGCTCTATCCCTCGGAGCGGAAGGAGTTGGACTTTTCCGGTCAGAATTCATCTATCTCCAGAGCACGTCTCTTCCTTCAGAAGAAGAGCATTATTTAATTTATTCACAGATTGCGAAAGAAACCTCTCCTTTTCCGGTTTACATAAGGACAATCGATATCGGGGGCGAGAAGAGCTTGCCCCAGTTGAAGATTGAGAAAGAGCCCAATCCGGCTCTTGGTTTAAGGGCGATAAGATTCTCATTGCGAGAAACAGACCTGTTCAAGATTCAGCTCAGAGCTATCCTGCGGGCCAGTGCTATGGGGAATGTAAGAATTCTGATTCCCATGATTACGGAAATCGAAGAGATCGTGGAGATCAAAATTCTCTTGCGTGAGGTCAAAGAAGAGCTCAAACTCAAACGGCATAAGTACGATGAAAATATCCCTTTAGGCGTGATGATAGAAGTGCCCGCAGCGGCCGCAATGACAGATTTGTTGGTGAAAGAAGTGGACTATCTCAGCATCGGTACCAATGACTTGATTCAGTACTGTCTGGCAGTCGATCGTGGGAATGAATTTGTTTCCTATCTGTACAAACCTCTCCATCCTTCGGTTCTGAGGCTGGTTAGATTTGTCATCGAGACTGCCCAAAAAGCAGGAAAGGAGATCTCAGTCTGTGGAGAGATGGCTGCTGATCCCCTTGCAGCGATCGTCTTGCTCGGATTCGGATTAGTGAACTTCAGCATGAACCCGATTTTTATCCCAAAAATAAAGAAAACGCTGCGCTCAGTCGAGTTTAAAACCGTGAAAAAAGTGATTCGGGAAGCGATGGCATTAAAAACAGCTCAAGAAATCGAAGAGTATATCATAGAAAAGATACTGGTTAAGCACCCCAATGCATTCTTGATGGGAAAAGTGATTTAGCCTTCCTTATTCTTTCCTTAAGTCATTTTTGAGGGTTACTGGTATTCTACTTCCAGAGTTAATCATCTGTATGTCTTTCTTGAGGATGTCAGCGTCTTCTGGTCAATGGAAGCTCATGGTGTTCTGAACAGTGATTTCAACACGCGAGGAAGTGAGAGATTGAACAGGTTTGGCTTTCAGTGGATCAATTCTTTTGTCAAGAAAAGACGTCGTGCACTTTGCTTTCGGTGTTTGAGGTTTGGTTAGAGCACCGAATAATCAGTGCAGAAAGGAATGAGAATCATCCAAAACTGCTATCCGGTTCGGTTGTTCTGATCTCGGATTCTGTCAAGCGATTGATTAAATTTCTGTCTTGATAATATTTTTTGACTTCAGCAGCCTTTTTTTTGTCGAAAACTCCTATTAATCTCTTGTGGCCGGTTTCATCATAGAGGTAAATGGCCTTCTTGAATTTTGCCCTTTTCAGTGCTTCGTCGATTTGTCTTTGAAAATTTGTGTCTTGTACGGATTGCATTTTCTTTCTCCCTGCCTTCAATACTGCAAAAATCGTGCCAATAGTAGTAAGAAAAGTCGAGTTACCCTATAAGGCTTAAGATTAATATCAAAGGATGTTATGTAAATATTTTTTGCAATTGTAAACATTTTTTTCATAGAAGGAAGAGCTACTTGATAAAAAGAAGAAAATCGCTCTGAGCAACTTCAAAAGTACAAAATTGAATGATTTTCTTCCCCCTGTGCAGAAAGGTACATTTCGAGGCGCTGAAAGCATATATTAGGGAAGAATGATGTGCTCAGATGTAAAGAAATGGGAACAAAGCCCTTTTCTTTGCATCCCTGAAGAAGGATTGGTATTATAGTCATGAACCGTTGATATTCAGGGAGGAACTTTCATCGAGGATAGGCTATGAATGACATTCTCGAAGCCGTTTCTTCAGGGATTAAGGATTCTAAACATGCTGTTGTTTTTACGGGCGCAGGCATTTCGGCGGAATGTGGGATCCCTACCTACAGAGGGAAGGATGGGCTGTGGAAAAAATATGATCCAAATTTATATGCAAGCATCGGTTATTTCCTTCAGGATCCGTCGTATTATTGGAATTTTTTTCGAGAGGTTCGTTATCCAATGCTTCAAAAAGCAAAACCGGGTAAAGGACATCTGGCCCTGGCCGAGATGGAGACTTTCGGGAGAATAAAAACTGTCATTACCCAGAATATTGATGGACTTCATCAAGAAGCAGGATCTTCCTCTGTGATTGAGTTGCATGGAACGACAAGGGTGATTTATTGCATGAGTTGTTCTCAAAAATATTCCATGGATGATGTTTTTGTCATGCTTAAGGATACGTGTCCTCCCCTCTGTCCAGAATGCCAAGGAAAGCTCAGGCCTGCCGTTATTTTTTTTGGAGAGACATTGAATCCACAAATTCTCCGTGTGGCTTTTGAAGAGGCTGAACAATGTGATTTTCTTCTCGTTGTGGGGAGTTCTTTGGTTGTTTATCCAGCCGCTGAGATTCCGATGAGAGCGAAGAAAAATAATGCGACACTCGTCATCATAAATAAAGAGCAAACGGCTTTAGACTCTGAGGCAGATGGAGTTATACATGAAGAGGCGGGCAGGATTCTTCCACAGATAGTCAGGAATTTAAAGGAGAGCTGATCTTATTTATGGGGAACGTCCCCTTTATGTTCTCCCGTACTTGTCTTCCAGACGGACAATATCGGATTCGTCAGAATCGCTGTACCATATCTCCATGACTCTAGTCCGTTCCTGACCGATGCAGCGAATACGATGAGGAGTTTTTCTGGAGATAAAGATCTCTTCATTTTTTTCAGGATGCCAGACTCTTTCCCCGACTGTAACTTCTAAACCTTCATCCAGAACGATCCAGAATTCGCTCCGGTGATGATGGTACTGGAGGGAAAGGACTCCACTCGGGTTGACAGTGATGATTTTTATGCTGCTGGCCTGTTTATACGGGAAGGAACGAAATTTCCCCCAGGGTCGGATATCTTCCCTGATTTCTTTTTTAAGATCGTCAAAGTCATCATTCCTATCTGTTGCCATGGATACTCCTCATCTTATGTGGATTGGATCGTATTGTCCCTTTTTTCCAGCTGTTTATTCGGGACTCCATTACTGGATTATTGCCTTATTGAGATGTTCTGTCCCTGGTTATGAGGTTGATCAGCGCAGGAAGAGTGGATAAAAAGGGGAAAATCTTGATTTATGGACTGCAAAACTTGTATGCAGTCCACCAGGAATAATATGTGGTTGATTCGTAGTATTAAAATTAAAACGGAACCTCGTCTTCGTCTTCCCAGTCTTTATCCGATGATGAGGCTTCTTCCTCAGGTGGCTCAGAGGGGGGAGATTCTGGTTCTTCACTTGGTTTTTCTTCAAAGTCTCCTTTTTTACCGAGAAGAACGATATTTTGGGCTTCTATTTCAGTCGTTGATTTTTTGTTCCCATCCCTGTCCTGCCAGGTTCGGGTTCTCAGTTTCCCCTCCAGGTATATTTGCTTCCCCTGGTTCAAATATTTTTCGCAGAATTCAGCCAGCTTTCCCCATGTCACGATGCGGTGCCATTCGACGCGAATATCGGATTCATTTGTGCTCGGGCTGTAATACCGCTCATTCGTGGCAAGAGAGAATTTTGCCACAGCTCTCTCAGTCTGAGGAAGGTACCTCAATTCAGGATTTTGACCCAGACGGCCGATCAAGAGGACTTTATTAAGACTGTTGATATCTCTCATTTTCCGATTTCAACTCCTTGATTTTTTGCTGTGCGATCTTTGTTTCTTCTTCAAGAGGGAATTTGCTTACCAGCAGTTTGAATACGGACAGAGCCTCCTCCTTCTTCCCGAGTTCGGTAAGGCTGAGTCCCTTTTTCAAATAAGCTGCGGGGATCTTATCTCCACGGGAATAGTTCAGGATCAGCTCATTAAACTGCACGATGGCTTCTTCATGCTTTTTCTGACTGAAATAACACTCTCCGATCCAGTACAGAGAATCATCGACAAGAGGGCTTTCAGGGAACTGTTCCCTGTACATTTTGAATCCGTCAATGGCGAGTTCGAAATTTCCGTTCCTGTAATCAGAATACGCCATGTTGAACACTTCTGCCGGCGACAGGAGGGCTGAAGGACGAGTGGGTGTCTCTTCTTCGAGTTGCTCCTCCTCTTCACTTCCTTCTTCTTTTTTTTCGGGGGGCGGGGATTCCGATTTCAGGCTGTCGAGTTTTTCCGTGGGTTGCTCTGGAGGGATTTGAGAGCTTCTTTTTAATTCAATGAGTTCTTCAGAAAGCTTGGAGAGCTGAAGGCTCATGGACTCAAATTTTTCAAGGAAAACTTGAGTCTGAGCGGGAATTTTTCTCTGTTCCTGCTTGAAACTTGCCTGTTCTGATTGGAAAAGCTTGGCCAGCTTCAGGATTTCTGTGAGCTGTTCTTTGATAAAATTTATATCTTCTGTGTTTTTATCAATCTGTTTTTTCAGTTGTTGGAATTGCTGCCTGAGGAGTTGAATGTCTTTGTAGATTAATTCGTAAGTTTTCTGTCTCTGACCAATTCCCGAGGAGACTTGAGGCAAAAGCAGGATTAGAAATATCCCGACGAGCCTTTTGCTCATAAATTACTTTCCAATTATTTTGAACTGAGCTCTCCTGTTTTTCTGCCAGGAATCTTCGTTGTGTTCGAGGTCTATGGGTTGGCTTTTTCCGTGGGAGATGATCTTTATTCTGTCTGCGGAAATACCCAAAGATTCGAGATAGTCGAGGGTGCTTTTGGCCCTTTTCTCTCCTAAAGCGAGGTTGTATTCTTCAGTTCCTCTTTCGTCGCAATGGCCTTCGATGAGGATCGTAATGGCGTCGAATTTTTGAAGCCATTCGGCGTTAGCTTCAAGAAAAGGTTTCGCATCGTCCCTGATAAAGTACTTGTCGAAGTCGAAGTGGATCATTTGCAAAGGAGCTTCCGCGTTCATCTCATCTAGAGTTTTTTGCAGGAAGATTTCTTCCTCTGTGAGGACGGGTTCTTCAACCACGGGCTCTTCCACGACTTCTTCAACTACCGGCTGCTCTTCAACCACAGGCTGCTCTTCTTGCACAGGCTCCAGCGGCGGTGGAGGAGGAGCTTCCTCTACTTTTTTCTTGCAGGAGACCACAAAAGAAAAGACAAGCAGGATGGCTAATGAATAGATAGTAATTTTTTTCATTTGAACTCCTTTGATTTAATTTTATGCTCTCCCAATTCTATCAGGGGAGCTTTCCTTTATCTCCTTATCTTATACAACCAAAAAGGTGTTATGTCAACATGTGTGACCAAGAACTTTTGGGGATCTCTATTCAGGAAGTGAAAGGAAGTGAGCATGAGCTCTTCCGCACTTTTTGCACAAAGAAGGAAGGAGCCTTCAAATGGCGTTACCGTGACCAATCGGGAAGCTTATTGCTTCCTTTAGATGTGAGGCGTTTCAGGTTGAGACCATCATAATCGATCGTGTAGAGCTGGACCGTCCCGTTGAGATTAGAGGAGAATATGAGATGACGTCCATCAGGCGACCAACAGGGAGATTCGTTTCGAGCATTGCTCTCTGTCAGCTTAATGATTTTATTTGTCCTGAGATTCAGAACGTATATATCGAATATCTGATTAACACGGGAGACATATGCAATCCTGTCTCCCGTAGGGGACCAGGCTGGGGCATCGTGGTAGCTTCCTCCAAAACTTGCTCTTCGGACGTTAGAGCCCTCTGCGTCCATGATGTAGATTTGGGGAGTTCCACCTCTATCAGAGGTGAAGGCGATTTCTCGGCTGTTGGGAGACCAGGAAGGAGACGTATCGATGGCAGTGTTAAAAGTCAACCTTTTGATGTTTGTGCCATCACTGTTTGCGATATAGATCTCTGAGTTTCCCTCTTCTGCAGTGGAACAGAAAGCCAACTTTTTTCCGTTGAATGAAAAGGTAGGAGCGAAGTTTGTACCCTCTGACATCACTTCTTTCCTGACTCCTTCATAGGGATTGTAGAGGTATAATCCTGCTTCGGTGGCCCTGTAAGAAGTGTAGGCGATCTGCTTTCCATCTGCAGACCAGGCAGGCATATAATCTATGATCTTATTAAAAGTTAACCTTGTCTGGTTTTGACCGTCGTAATCCATCATGTAGAGCTCATTGTTTCCGTCTCTATCGGAAACAAAGACGACTTTGGAAGTGAAAACGGGTCTTTCTCCATAGATTTTCATGACCTCATCCGCCATTTTGTGCGCGACCAGACGGAGGAGGGACTTGGCTGATTGATAGCGTTTGCCAAAGATGAATCGGCTGCTCTTGACATCGTAGATTTTTCCTTCAAAAAGAAAATCTTTGCTTTCGCTTTCAGAAACAATTCCCACCAGGAGGAGCGTCGCTTGGATGGATTCCCAGTCCTTGAAGAATATTTTTTTCGGGTTCAAAGGCCTTATATAGCTGTAGTGGCTTTCGGGCAAGAGCTGGAAAATCCGGCTGTAATTGAGGTCGTCAGAGACAATTTGATGAAGGTCTTTTCCGAACTCCCTAATTTCTTGGGAGGAGCTTTGGGAGATGAAATCAGGAAAAGCGAGTGGAATGACAGGCATTCCGTCTTTAATGCTTAAGACGACCTCCTGTTGAGAATGGATAAAGATTGCACCCGCACCAATAAGAATGGCGAATATGAAAACCTGTGTTTTTTTCATTTAGAGTGTTCGAATATCAAGTAGATCCCAAGATACTCCTCCTCGTATGCTCTTGGTAAAGGAGGGAAGGGGGCTGAGGTCTGGATAGCACGGAGAGCGGACATGTCGAGAGATCGTATGCCGCTCGTTTCTTCGATTTTTAAATCAGAAACCTGACCGTTTTTGTGGATTTTGAAATGAACGGTAGCCTGAAAATATCCAGCGATTCCTGGGTCGACAAGGGAGGTGAACCAGTTGCCTGAGACTCTGTCGATGATGAATTGAAGGTAGTAGGTGAAGGGGAAATTAGATAGTCCGATCTGGGAAGAAAATGCCGATCCGGAGCCACCCCCAGAACCGCTATCAGAATCGCCAGTGCCAGAGCCGGCAGTTCCAATTCTTACACCGCTTCCTGTTCCTGTCCCCTTTCCAGGGGCTTTTTCAGAACTTTCACTGGCACTTGAATCAGTCTGAGTTTTTTTCATCACAGGTTGGGATTTTTGAATAGAGACTTTTTTATCTGTTTTTGGCTTGGTCTCCTTCTTGGGCTTTTCGACTGGATGTCTTAAGGAATTGGGTGGCTCTTGCTGTATTTTTTGTGATGTTGTTAAATCTTTTAAAGTTTCTCTTTGAGAGAGAGGTGTTTCCACGATTTTTTCTTCTCCTCCACCTCCGCCAGGAGTGCCGACTCCACCTGGAAATGAGATGACATTCACGTAATGAATCATTCCCTTGCTTTTAGGTTTTGGCAGGCGCGGGGAAAGCGTGAGGAGTATAAACACTAGGAAATGAGCAGTCAGAGAGAAAATCACCGCCCTTTTGAATGCCACATTGCTTCTTGCGATGGCTGCCATTTTATTTTTTTTCTTCAGGTTCCAACGGTCTTGTGACAATACCGACTTGTTCGATGCCGGCTTTTTTGGTGATATCCAGGATGCGTATAACGAATCCAAAGGGAAGATTTTCGTCCCCTCGGATAAACACGATTTTTTTCTCTTTTCCGTAGAAGTATTCCCTCAATTTCTGCTCCAGAAGAAACTGGTTGATGACAGAGTTTTCCATATGAATGAATTTATCCTCGGTGATGGTCAGGGTTAAGCCTTCTTCTGCCGGAGAGGATTCTGTTTCCGCCTGAGGGAGCCTTATGCCGATTCCTGACTGCATCATAGGCGCTGTGACCATGAAAATGATGAGGAGGACAAGCATGACATCAACAAAGGGAGTGACATTGATCTCGGAAAGAGCCGTTCCGAGCTGTCGTCTTCGAATCAGAGGTGTTTTAAGAGCCATAGAGTCTTTCCGCAATGCTTAAGAATTCTAGGGAAAAATCCTCTATTTCAGTGATCATTCCTTTTATTCGGTGAAGGAAGTAATTGTAGGCGATAACCGCGGGAATCGCGGCAAAAAGACCTAATGCTGTGGCGATCAGGGCCTCTGCAATTCCAGGGGCAACTGTCACGAGGCTTGCCGATCTCTCTACTTCAATATTCAAGAAGGCATCCATGATTCCCCAGACAGTTCCGAATAAGCCTATAAAAGGCGTTACGCTTCCTGCTGTGGCAAGGAAGCTCATCATGCTTTCCATTTTGGAAATTTCCTGGTTTGATGCTCTTGCCAGAGTTCGGTTTATACTTTCGAGACCATCTGGAGTCAGGACTCCCTGGTTGGATTTGGTTGTGTGAGCAAGCTCTTTGTACCCTGCCTGGAAGAGAGCTGCAATCGGGCTTGTCTTGTAAATTTTGGACGCCTTGTTCACGTCGGATAAATCACTGCTCCTGCGGAAAACTTTGAGGAATTTTTGAGATTGAAAGGCAGCAGATTTCAATGTTTTTCTTTTAAAAAAGATGACCGCCCATGAGAAGACCGAGAAGAAAATGAGGATGAGAAGAACCAGTTGAACAACAAGACTGCCTTCAACGATAAGGTTCAAAACGTTCATTTGCCTGAATAAAAAAAGTAGCATATGCCACTTTGAAAGTCAAACCAGGGCTCTGGTTCCATTTGAGGAAGCATCCCCTAAACCGTGATAACAAGTGTGTTTAAGATCAGGCTGAGTGCAACGAAAACACGCAGGCTTTGCCCCAGCGTAATCATTAGCTATACTCTGCGAAGGCGTTTGGATGAAAAAACCGTTTGAAGGCGGAGTGGGCACGGTTCCTCTCCGCAGGAGAGGAGAGCGAAGCCTGAAACCGAGCATTTTTTGCCTCGCTGGGGCAAAAGATGCGTGTTTTTGAATCCAAAAGCCGGAGCATACGGTTTTCTCAGCACCCAGCCTGATCTTTCCTCAGGCTCCAGTCTAGTTTTGTTCATCACGGAAATATGGATGCTTACCTTATTTGACAAAAAACTGATTAAATACTAGATTTGATTTTAATCTTGGAAGTAGAGTCTGAGTAAATCATGAAACAAAATGTAAGGGCAGAAAGACGGTTTCGACCCGCACAGGTCCTGGCTATTAGCTTTATAGTGGCTATCATAATCGGGACATCTCTTCTCCTTCTTCCCTTTAGCACAAAATCAGGGAATATTTCTTTTGTCGATGCGCTCTTCACCGCCACTTCCGGAGTCTGTGTGACGGGTCTTATCGTCCAGGACACAGCCACCTATTTCACACCTTTTGGACAGGGCGTAATTCTTTTCCTGTTTCAATTGGGAGGGCTGGGAATCATGACTTTCTCGACCCTCATCCTTTTGGTTGCGGGAAAAAGGATCTCCATCAAGGATAGGATTATCATTCAGGAAGGATTTCACCATCGTGCACCAAAAAATGTTAAGTCGCTCATCAAAAGAATATTCCTGTATGCTTTAATCTTTGAAGCTTTGGGGACTCTATTCCTTTTTCTCCACTGGCAGAAAGATCTGCCCTGGCTTCAGGCCCTCTCTCATTCTGTCTTCCATTCCATCTCGGCTTTTTGTAACGCAGGCTTCTCTCTTTTTAGCGATAGTTTTCTCTCTTACAGAGGAGATGTCTGGATAAATGTCACTCTTTTCGTCCTGATTGTTATGGGGGGTTTGGGATTTCTCGTCATCCAGGAGGGAAAAGCAATTTTCTCAGACCTATTCCGCAAGAAAAAATCCCAGATCTCTCTCCACACAAAACTGGTCCTCACTTTGACTTCTGTCCTCATCCTTTTCTCTTTTGTTTTTTTTCTGGCTATAGAATGGAATCATTCACTGAAGATGTTTTCCATAAAGGAAAAGATTTTCTCTTCTCTTTTTCAGGTCATAACTCCCCGCACTGCTGGTTTTAACACCATGGATCTGAATTCTCTGAGCTTCGCCGCAGTATTTCTATTGATCATGCTGATGTTTATCGGAGCCTCTCCGGGATCGACAGGCGGCGGTGTGAAGACCAGCACTGTTGGGGTGATATTTGCTTTCTTGAAGTCGAAAATAGCGGCCAGAGATTCAGTCAGTCTTTATCGAAGAACACTGCCAATGCAGTCAATCACAAAGGCCTTTACGGTTGTGACTCTGGCTGTGGGCATCATTTGTCTTGCCTCTTTCATCCTCCTCATCGCCCATCCCTGGGCAAGCATAAAAGATGTGCTTTTTGAAGTTTTTTCTGCATTCAGCACAGTCGGACTTTCTCTGGGGTTGACTCCGAAACTCTCTCCCCTGGGCAAAATTGTGATTATTCTGATTATGTACATTGGAAGGATTGGGCCTTTAGCTCTGTTGTATGCGTTCAGCCGTCAGAAATCCTACGGGAAATACGAGTATGTTGAAGAAAGCGTGATGATAGGATAGAATCAGTGAAGGAGTTTTGACCATGAAATTCGCAGTTATCGGTCTCGGGAGTTTTGGCTCCAATATTGCCAAAACTCTGTATGAGAAAAAAAATGAAGTTCTGGCAGTAGACGTCGATAAGGAAAAGGTTGAAGACGTCAAGGCCTTTGTCTCTCATGCGGTGAATATGGATGCTGCGGATAAAGAAAACCTCCAAGCTATGGGGATTCAAGATATGGATGTGGTCATTGTCAGCCTAGGGCCTGAAATGGAAGCATCTATCCTTACGGTCCTTTATCTGCATGAGATTGGAGCGCAGCGCATAGTGGCCAAAGCCTTGACCGAGGACCACGCCAAGATTTTGGACGCAGTGGGAGCCACAGAGGTCATCTATCCAGAGAAAGATATGGCTGTTAAAACAGCTCTCCGGTTGAGCTGTCCCAGTATACTGGAGTACCTGCCCCTGACTTCCGGAATTGGGATCCAGGAGATCGCTCCTCCTGAAAAGTTTATCGGCAAGTCCTTGAGAGAGCTTGATTTGAGAAACACTTTCGGGATTCAAGTTTTGGCCATCAAAGAGATCATCCCTGAAAATACAACTTTTGTCCCCCTGGCGGATTTTGTCATAAAAGACAGCGACATTTTGGTTATCATGGGGGAAGAAAAAGCGCTCGAAAAGATAAATTCTCTCTAAAGAAAGGTATCCGGGAATAGCTTCGCTCCATTCAGATTTTACACCATTTTCTCATCGTCCCTTGCTCAATCTTCTGATGTCGTCTCTTCTCTTCACGAACGCCTTTTTCGCCACTGAAGGAGAGGTGTTTCCATACAGGAAAATCGGAAATAGGCCCAGCGAGACGGGAACACAAGCTTGGAAGTCTTAAAAGCGGGATTTCAAATCACTTTCTGATTTTCTTAATCTATCTGGCTCTTATTTTGATCCGAGAAGAGTGTTCAGGATTTCAAGCGCCACCTGCTTGGATTGTTTGCCGCTTTCTTTTGTCGGACCGACGCAGGAGGGGCAGCCTTCCTTACAGGGACAGGCCTGTATCGTCTTCCGGGAGTGTTCGAGAAGCGTTTTTTCCAGGTCAAACAGAGAGGGGCTCAACCCTATCCCCCCCGGAAAGTTATCGTAGATAAAGACATTCGGTTCAAAAGCAACATCAGAAAAATCCTGCAGACTCTCATCCGGAGAGATTTTCAGGCGAATGTCTCGTGGCGGGACGGACTTTCCTGTAGAATTATCCCCGATGGATACTCCGACATCGTGGAGGTCGCACATCATGAACAGAGGAGAGACATGATGGAGAAGGTAAGCCAATCCATACAGGCCGTTTATCTTCTGTTCTGAAGTAAAAGGCAAGACCTGAAAGATCTCAGACGGGATAGTCAGCCAGTATGCAGTCGTGTGCATTTCGTTCTGAGGAAGACTGAGGTCTCCCGCTCCCACGTTTTCAGATGTGTGGAATTTGATCTTCTTGAAGCCGACAACCTGAGTGGCCACATGCACTTCACCATGTTGTATGGAACATTTTTCTTGGTTATTTTTATCGAAGACATCGAGGATCTTGATTTTTGTGTAGTCAATAGCGTCTGTGAAATAGTCGACATCGGTCTTCTTGACATACGCCTTTCTCTGTTCATAGTTGAGTTTCTCCACATAATACTGCTCTCCCTCACACATGTAGATCGCTTTGGGGTGGAGAGTGGTCAGCGCAGAAGAGAAGTCCACTTCGGCGATGGCTTTGGTTTTTTTGCTCGTGTCCATGACTACAAAATTGTCGGAGCTGATGCTTCTCAAGCTAACCCCATCCGCAGGATAGACGTCGGATGTCCAGAACCACTTGTCTTTCGAATGATGGACGAGTTTTTCCTCCTCCAGAAATTTGAGGATGTCGTCGATTTTAACCCGTCCAAACTTTTCTCCATCCTGGAAAGGCAGCTCAAAAGCCCCGCATTCCACGTGGCTGACAAGGATAGAGAGGTTATCCGGATTGATCAGAGCCTTCTCGGGGTTTTTTGAAAAAAAGTACTCCGGATTATTGATGATGAATTGGTCCAGTGGAGAGCTGGAAGCCACCAGGACCGCAGCCGAACGCCCTGTTTTCCTTCCTGCTCGACCCGCTCTCTGCCAGGTGCTAGAAATCGTGCCCGGATAGCTGGCGAGCACAGCTACGTCAAGGCTGCCGATATCAATACCCAGCTCTAGAGCATTCGTCGAGATCACGCCCTTGATTTTTCCCTCCCTGAGTTCCTTTTCGATTTCTCTCCTTTTCAAGGGAAGGTAGCCACCTCGATAACCTCGGATCAGCCCTTTGTCCTTGACTGTTTTTTCGATGTCTTCTTTGAGATATGTCACCAGAACCTCAGTAACGAGGCGACTTGGAGCAAAGATGATGGTTTGGAGGCCGTTCTTGATGAAAAGAGAAGACACTCGCCGTGACTCATTGACATAGGATCGGCGGATTCCCAGATGCCTGTTGACCACAGGAGGATTATAGAAGATGAAATATTTTTCCCCGCTTGGTGATCCGTTATTGTCCACAAGAGAGACCGGTTCCTCTGTCATATTTTCTGCCATTTCCCGAGGATTGGCGATGGTGGCTGTGCAGAGGATGAATTGAGGCTGAGAGCCGTAAAATTTTGCTATTCTCTTCAGACGGCGCAGAACGTTGGCTAAATGACTGCCGAAGATGCCGCGGTAGTTATGAAGCTCATCAATCACGATGTATTTTAAGTTTTCAAAGAGTTTTATCCACTTGGTGTGATGAGGGAGAATTCCTGTATGCAGCATATCGGGATTAGTCAAGATAATGTGTCCTCTGGCTCGTATGGCTTTCCTCGCATCCTGGGGTGTGTCTCCATCATACGTAAAAATCCTGATCTCTTCATGGAGGAGCTTGATCGTCTCATCGAGTTCAGCCCTTTGATCCTGAGAAAGGGCCTTGGTCGGAAACAGGTAAATCGCGCGTGCGGAAGGATTTTGCAGAATGGCATCCAGCACAGGAAGGTTGTAACAGAGCGTTTTTCCTGAAGCTGTAGGAGTGACCACAACAATATTTTTTCCGTCTTTGAGCAGTTTCCAGGAACTGTGCTGGTGAGAATAGAGTTTGGAAAATCCCTTTTCTTGAAGGGCCTCAGCCAGCGCTGGCTGGACATCAGCAGGATACTCGAGGTATTTTGCTTCCTGGGCGGGGAGGTGCTTTATGGCGCGGATAGAGTCGTTTTTGAGGCCGATTTCTTTAAGGAGTTCCAGGGATTTTATGAGGTTTTCCTGTTTTGGCATATACTCTCGTCCAGGTTCTTTGATAATACTCTTCTATATTATTATTTTTGGAGGGAAGGGGTCAACGCCAAAACAAAGAAGAGGCAAAAAATTGGGGTCGCATCTCAACATTCGACCCCTTCTTTTATCCAGTTTTGGCCCCGAATGACCCTTCTCGCTTGTCCATGGCCAGAAGTGTGGTAGAATGGAGCGTCATGTTGAAAGAAATCCGTGTTAAAAAAGCCGCTCAACACAATCTCAAAAGAGTCGATGTGAATCTGCCCCGGAATAAACTGATTGTGATTACAGGGCCGAGCGGTTCTGGGAAATCCTCCCTTGCCTTCGATACGCTGTACGCTGAAGGGCAGAGGCGCTATATTGAATGCCTCTCAACCTATGCCCGCCAGTATATCGAACAGATGGAGAAGCCGGAAATGGAGTCTCTCGAGGGCATTTCTCCGGCTATTGCGATCGACCAGAGAACGATCACCTCACACCCTCGCTCCACAGTGGGAACTGTAACAGAGATCTATGATTTCTTAAGGCTTCTTTTTGCACGGGTGGGGATCCCTCACTGTCCAAGCTGTGGGAGACGGATTAGCTCTCAGACTCCCCAGCAAATTTTAACCAGAATATTGAAATCTCTTCCCGACGAGAAAGTGAAAATCCTTTCTCCTCTGGTTAGAGGGAGGAAGGGAGAATACCAGCGTCTGTTTGACAGGCTGAGAAAGAAAGGATTTCTTCGTGTCCGTGTGGATGGCCAGTTCAGAGAACTCGAGGAGGAAATTTTCCTGGAGAAGGCAAAACAACACAGCATCGATCTTCTGGTTGATGAAGTCCGAGTGTCAGACTCTTCCAGGGATAGGATGAGGGATGCCGTGAATAATTCTCTGGAGATGGCCGGAGGAGACCTCCTGGTTATCACCAAAGATGGAAAAGAGAGCTATTTCTCTTTGAGTCTTCTCTGCCCTGTCTGCGATATCAGTCTCCCGGAGTTGGAACCCAGGAACTTTTCGTTTAACAGTCCTTATGGAGCCTGCCCGCGGTGCCATGGCCTTGGCTTCCAAACACTCCAGGGTGCATGGGGTGAAGTGGCTCTGACAGATGATATCTGTGCATTGTGCGATGGGAGCCGGCTAAAACGAGAGAGCCTTGCAGTCAAGGTCGGAGGAAAGAATATCTATGAGTACAGCTCTCTTCCTGTCGGGAGGCTGTTGGAGGTCCTGTCTTCCCTCGAATTTTTTAAATCTGAAAAGCTGGTCGCTTCAAGGATACAAAAGGAGATTCAGTCTCGCCTTGAGGTTATGGTCGAATTGGGAATGCCATACATCCAGCTTTCCCGGACGACAGCGTCTCTTTCCGGAGGTGAGGCCCGGCGTCTGCGCTTGGCTGCTCAGGTCAGTTCTCGGTTGAGAGGGATACTCTACGTTCTGGATGAACCCACTATCGGCCTTCATCAGCGAGATAATCAGCGTTTGATTTCTCTGTTGAAAGACATAAGAGACCTTGGGAACTCAGTGATTGTGGTCGAGCATGATGAGCAGACTATCCGTTCGGCTGATTTTATTCTGGATTTGGGTCCGGGTGCAGGCGAGGGTGGCGGGTTTAAAGTCACCGAAGGAAACTTGGATATTATTCTGTCTTCTCCAGACTCGCTAACATCTCAGTATCTCAGAGAAGAAAAAAGCATTCCAGTTCCATTGGAGCGGAAAAAGCCAACTGGATGGCTTGAGGTCAAAAAAGCTTCTGAACACAATTTGAAGAACATCGATGTCCGGATTCCCCTCTCAGTCATGACAGCAGTGACCGGAGTTTCTGGCTCCGGAAAGAGTACGCTAATCTACGATATTCTGTATAAAAAGCTTTTGAACGAATTTTTCAAGGCGAAAAAGAAACCTGGAAAGCATGAGGCCATCCTAGGGATCGATCAAATAAATAAGGTTGTTTCGGTAGACCAGAAGCCCATCGGCCGAACACCGCGGTCCAATCCCGCCACATACACAGGACTTTTCACTCCTCTGAGACAACTTTTTTCCAGGACACAGGAATCGAGAATGAGGGGATACACAGCCAGTCGTTTTAGCTTCAATGTTCCCGGGGGCCGGTGTGAAGAGTGCAAGGGAGCAGGAGTGAAAAAGATCGAGATGCATTTTCTGCCGGATGTATTCGTCACCTGCGATCGCTGCAGAGGCAAGCGGTACAACACCGAAACTCTGTCAGTCAAGTTCAAAGAAAAAAATATTTCGGATTACCTGGAAATGACAGTGGACGAGGCCTATGAATATTTAAAGGCTCATCCGGTTTTGAATAGAAAATTGGGAACGTTAAAAAAAGTGGGATTGGGCTATATCAGGCTAGGCCAGCAAGCCCCCACCCTCTCTGGAGGAGAAGCGCAGCGAATCAAGTTGACAAAAGAGCTAAGCCGGAAGGATACGGGTCAAGCTCTTTATCTCCTGGATGAACCCACCACAGGACTCCATTTTGATGATGTCCTCAAGCTGCTTGAAGTTCTTTCAGAACTGGTGAACCTGGGAAACACGGTGGTGATTATCGAGCACAACCTTGATGTTATCAAGTATTGCGATTATATTATAGACTTAGGCCCTGAAGGAGGCGAACACGGAGGCTATGTGGTTGCTCAGGGTATCCCGGAAGAAGTTGCGGAAGCCGAAAACTCATACACAGGAAAGTTCTTAAGGTTGGTCTTTAAAGAAGGCAAAAAATTCCTCAAAACAGGAAGGATTGATTTTTAAAAGGAGGCATGATGAGGAAACAAATATCTAAAAGAAATGCGATTTTAGCGTTTACCTTTATTTTCTGTTTCATGGTGTATTCTCTGGTCTTCGCGGAAACTTCCGTATCCACAAAAGACCTGAACAAATTCAATTGGCGCCATGTAGGACCCTTCACGTTTTCCGGGAGGATTACCTCGTTTGCCGTTCCCAAGGGCCAGAGTCAAACTTATTATGTGGCCACTGCATCTGGAGGACTCTGGAAAACAGAAGATGGAGGCATTCATTTTAAACCCATTTTTGATAAATACGGGCTCATGAGCATGGGAGACCTTGCTGTGGCTCCGTCCGATCCCAATATTATCTACGCCGGGACAGGAGAGCCCATGCACGCCCGCTCCAGTGCCCACGGAAACGGGATGTGGAAATCTACAGATGGGGGGAGCTCCTGGACCCACATCGGCCTGGAGCAAAGCTTTTATATCGCTAGAGTTGAAGTCGATCATAAGAATCCGGATGTTGTTTATGTCGCGGCTGAAGGAAAACTCTACGATAACAAGATGGATTGCCAACGCGGGCTGTACAAGACTGTGGATGGCGGAAAGACCTGGACGAAGGTGCTTGACCTGAAAGACAGGGGCGTGGGAGATTTCGTGATCGATCCGAACAATTCCGATATTGTCATCGCTGTGGCTTACAAAACCTACCGGAGGACATGGACCTTCATAGATCGTCAGGAGGGAAACCACCTGTACAAAAGTACTGACGGTGGAAAAATCTGGAAAAAACTGACCGGCGGCCTCCCGATGAATATCAAAAGTGGATGGAATGGCGTATGCATCTACCCGAAGGATCCGAATATCGTCTATGTGCGGATGGATGAAGAGGTTAACCTGGGCTTCAACGAGAGGGAAGGCACTGCTCTTTTCAGAAGAGGAGTGTTCAGGGATGGCTATTATTTGAATAAATTTAAAGATTTCAGAATCCATCCTGAGATTAAAAAAATGGTCAAGTTCGAACCTGTTAAGTTTAAGGATGAGAGTAACCTTGTTGAAAAGTTGAATGAATTGATTGGAGATCGAGATTTCCAGAAGAATACTGGAGTAGATGTGGCGGCTTTGAACAAAAAAGCGAGGTCCGTGTTCAAAAAGAATGAAAAGATTATCGAGAGCATCGATGAAATCGAGAAGATCCTGAAAAGGGAAAAGGAGTACAAAGAGCTGTGTGAAGCCATCAACACATTTGTACTCGTCATGCTCTTTGCAGACTCGGAGGGGATCGAGATCAAAGATGATGTTTTTTCTGTAACAGACATGGATAAGGTTCAGATCGATCCTGAGCTCAAATCTCTCGTAACGTTCGATGCGGAAAAAATTAAAGACGGTAAAGAACTGGCTCAGAGTGCGAATGCGCTGGTGAAGGATGAGGGGCTCACAGCCAAACTGAATATCGACCTCAGGAAATTCAACACGAGCGCAAAAAAGGTTTACAAAGACAGGGAAGATATGCAGTCCCTGCTCGGGGGGATCAAGGACAAAATCGATGAATTCGAGAATAGAAAGGGACGGTATCAGCTCTTAAACAGGCATATCCTCCAGATCATCTATGCGGATGCCTTGATGTTGCTGGAGCCAGTAAAAAAAGCTGGAGTCATTTACCGGTCTGAGGACCAGGGAGAATCCTGGAAGCGAATGACAGAATACATGCTCATCGGGGGAAGCGGCGTGGTTAATCAGATTGAAGCTGGATATGCCGGGCGAATCTATGTGGATCCTAATGATGATAAAAAACTCTACGCTGTTGAAGTCCAGGTCAAGGTTTCCAAAGACGGAGGAAAGACATTCAGGAACACTCCCTGGACAGGCCGCCACAGGGGCCATGTGGATACACGAGGAATGTGGATCGACCCTCTCAATTCCAATCATATCCTGAACGGGAATGACGGAGGCGTCAGTGAGACCTGGGATGGAGGGAAGCACTGGTCGCAGAAAGAAACGATCAGTGCTCAGCAATTTTACGATATCTCTGTTGATAACGAGATGCCTTACAACGTTATGGGGGGAACCCAGGATAACGGATGCTGGATCGGTCCGTCCAGGAACAGAAATCAATACGGTGTGTTTCCTGCCGATTGGACATATCTTCCTTCCGGAGATGGATATTATGTATTGAGGGATTGGTGGAACCCGGAATACATTTATTTCGAAAGCCAGTTCGGGCGATCGAACCGGATGAACCTGAAAACTGGAGAGAGAATCTCTCTTTCCAGGCGGAATACAGCTGAAGAAAGAGCCGAAGGAAAGCCGGCACAAAGGTACCAGTGGGATTCGCCTATTCATCTTTCTCCCCACAATCCGGGTATTGTCTATGTTTGTTCCCAGCATGTGCATATGTCTAGGAGCAGGGGGGACAGCGGGACTTGGGTGACAATCAGCCCTGACCTCTCCAAGAATGATAAGGAAAGAATAGAGCAATCTAAGCTGACGAACCTCCAGTATGCCACCATCTACACATTCCAGGAATCCGCTGTGGAACCTGGAGTGTACTGGGCAGGCACTGATGACGGAAACCTGCAGCTGAGCACTGATGGCGGCAAAACCTGGAAAAATATCACGATGAATTTCTATGACACGAACGGAAAACCCAAGAAAGGAATAAAAGGGGCGCGAATTCCCTATGACCGCTGGGTTACCAAAGTCGAGCCTTCTGCCCACGACCTGGAGACCTGTTACGTCACATATTCTGGGTACAGGACTCATAACGAGGATAACTCTTACATCTTTGTCACGCATGATTTTGGGAAAACCTGGGAAAATATCAGCCAGGGAATGATGAATCCAGTGAGGGATATCGAAGAAGATCCGGATAATCCGGATGTTCTCTACCTTGCCACGGATTATGGCCTTTTTGTCACCATGGATAAAGGAAAAACCTGGATCGAAATGTCTTCTTCTGCCCCTGATGTCCTGATCATGGACCTGGATATCCAGAAGAGAGAGCGGGATCTGGCCATTGGAACGTACGGAAGAGGTATCTACATCGCCGACATTTTCCCGTTTAAAGAGTTTAAGACAGATGTTTTTGAGAAAGATGTCTACCTTTTTGATATACAGAGAACGATCCAATGGAACATGCTCGAAAGAAGAGGCCCGACCTACGGAGAATTCGCACGAGTGGATAATCCTCCTGTCGGTTCGAATATCTATTATTATCTCAAGCAGCCGGCAAAATCCGTGAAGCTTGTGATAAAAGATCTTGAAGGCAGTGTCATACAGGAGTTGAATGGAATGGCGGGGAAAGGCCTCCAGAGAGTATTCTGGAACTTGAGGAGGAGATCAGGACAAAGACAAGACCAGCAGACCAGGATGCGATTTTCTCGCACAGTCGATCCTGGTGAATTCAACGTGACTCTGGTTGTCGATGGGAAAGAAGTGGTGACCAAAAAACTCAGAGTCGTTCAAGACCCCATGTTTTAGAGGCAAGATTGAGTTGAAGCTTCAGATTCAAAGAGAGGTGCTGGCGAATATCTGAGTTTTTGGAAAGAAGAAGAGGTTGTGGCGTGAGCCGCTTCAAGATGCTCGCATTGAGAATAAACGGAAAACTTTGGACTCTGCAGGAGAGATAAAAAAGAATGGCCTTTAAGGATGTTTTGGGACATGAACGTGTCAAGAAGATCCTGCGGAAAGCCCTGCAGAAGAAAAAGATTCCAAACTCCATACTGTTCTGTGGACCGAAGGGAGTTGGTAAGGAGGAAATGGCCTTAGTTCTGGCAAAAGCAATAAACTGTGAACGGAAAAAAGATGATGCCTGCGAGAAGTGTACGTCCTGCAAGGGGATCAATGCGGGTAATTTTCCGGATGTCATGGTGATTCAGCCCGATGGAAATGTGATCAAGATTGAGCAAATGCGCGCTTTGAGAAAGATCGCTTACCTGAAGCCAATGGTTGGAAAGAAAAGAGTTTTTATCGTGACTGAAGCTGAGAAAATGACTGAAGCTGCAGCGAACTCACTTTTAAAAGTGCTGGAAGAGCCGCCTCTTTTTTCCTATGTCCTGCTCATGACACATAATCCTTTTCTCATCCTATCGACCATTAAGTCCCGGTGTCAGATACTGAATTTTCCTCCCCTCTCCAAGGAAGATATTGAAAGAGAGCTCATGGAGAAAGGATTCACGGAAGAAAAAGCCAGGGTGATATCTCGTCTGGTTCGTGGAAATCTCAAACAGGCCTTAGGTTTAGATTGGGAAGATGTTCAAGTAACACGAAAACAGGCTTGGATGCTGTTTCTTTCTCTCGTCAAAAGAGAAAATTTTGCTTTCTTTCTGAGGAATTATGCCTTTTCATACAAATCTTTAGTCAAACAGGACTGGGAACAAATATTAGAAATACTCTCGTCTTTCTGCCGGGATTTGGTTTTACTCAAAGAAAAGAGCGATAGTAACCTGTTGATGAATCCGGACTATGAAGATGAAATCAGGAAAATGGAGGAGCTTGTGAGTCTGGATTGGCTGATGAAATGTCTGGAAAAGATTGATTTCGCAATCTACGGCTTGGGTAAAAACCTCAATGTCAACTTGCTCGTCAGCTCATTTTTTTCAAATTTCAAGGAATGGGAATATGCCTGAAATCGTATGTGTTCTGTCTGAACTTTCGGGAAAAGTTTTTAGGGTCAAAAAGGGTAAGGAAGATCTGAAGCGAGGAGACCTTTGCATTATTGAGTCGGAATTGGGCGGTGACTTGGCTGTGGTCGTGGACGATTCGAGTGAGGTTTGCGTTCATCAAAAAGCGACCAAGGATGCCGTAAAGTTCATTCGCAAAGCCACTGAAGAGGATGAGAAAAAATTCAAGTGGTTAAGGAAGAAAGAGAAGAAGGCCTTTGATTTTTGTCTGAATAGGATCAAGAGTAGAAATTTGCCCATGAAGCTGGTCAGGATTCGCTACTTTTTTGATGAAAAGAAAGGAATATTTTATTACACGGCCGACGGTCGTATTGATTTCAGAGAGCTCGTTAAGGATTTAGCAAAGGAGTTCAAGATGCGGATCGAGATGCGTCAGGTGGGAGTCCGTGATGAAGCCAAAATGATCGGAGGTCTTGGAGTCTGCGGGCGCTCTCTGTGCTGCTTTAGCTTCATGAAGAATTTTGAACCTGTGACGATTCAGAAGGCAAAAAAACAGCAGATCGTCATCAACCCCAAAAAGATTTCTGGCTTGTGCGGCAGATTGATGTGTTGCCTTGCTTTTGAGGTCGAAAGTCGGGGGCGGCTGTATACAGAAGAAGATAAGGTCGAAGAGGATTAGAAAAAAAGGGAAGGGGTTTTACTCGGGATTGTGAATCTTGAATTGAACCCGGCTTGAAACAGAAATCAGGCTTCCTTCAGGAGAGAAGGCTTTCACCTGCCAGGAATACTTTTCGCCTGATAGAAAGGTTTTTTTAATCTTTTCAGGGAGGAGGATGAAATTCTCCTTTGTGGTATCATCCCACACCACATTGCCGTTGTCATAGATGTAGATTTTATAATCGACATCTTCACCCATCTTTTTCCACTCGAACTTCGACGGGACTGTTTCTGATTCCCAGACAGGGGAGATAAGTGTTATTTTGCTCCCTCTGACGGCTTCATCATTAATGTAGAATTGAGGTGAGGTGGGCTTAAGCATGGGGAGAACACCGAAGGTTATGACGGCGATCAAAGCGGCTGAGACTGCCACCGTTGTCCATTGCCTGGGAGTGAGGAAAGAGGTAACTTTTTCCCACCAGGTTTCTCCCTTGGCTGCTTCGGCCACGTATTCATCTTTGAATATTTCTTGACCTTTATATTTAATGGCGGCAACGAGTTCATCTCGTTCCACCATTTTTTCAAAACAAGAAGGGCAGTTAAAATAATGCTCTTCAAATGTATTTTTTTCATCCTCGGTGAGTCGGCTAAACAAGTACTTGTCGATTATTTCTTCAAATTTGCAATTCCTCATGGTTATTTCCTCTCAAATTAACTTCATAAATTTAGTCGTTAAAGAGCCGGAAAAATGGAAAAAAATCATGTTTTTATCAACTTTTTTAGAAGTTTTTGAGAATAATTCACGCGTTCACTCACTCTTCGGGGAGAAATGCCTAATTTTTCAGCCACTTCCTCCCTTGAAAGGTCTTTATAATAATAAAGGTAAAGCACTTCCCTGTATTTGGGCTTTAATTTTTTTATCGCGATGGCAATCATTTCCGCTCTTTCTTGGTCTTCGATTTGTTCCTGGGGATCAGGATAGGAAGATGGTTCCGGGACATGCTTCAGGACTTTACTCTTTTGCCGGATGTAATCGACGATCCTGCGGCTGGTGATGGTGTAAATGAATGTCCCTATTGAAGATTCTCCTCTAAATTCCCCTTTCTTTATTTTTTCGACGACGTTGGTAATGATTTCATTAGCCACATCGTCTGAATCCGGATTAAAAGCTCCCAACGATTTTTTCACACGGAAAGAGACAATGGATTTGTATTTCACAAAGATTTCTTCCAGTTTGATCTTCTCGCTGCTGTTTCCCATGGTTGCCATCATTATATAGCCAGAAGGAGGAGTTGGCAAGGTTAGATTTTTCAATTTTTTACAATCGTCTGCGACTAACATCAATGCCAAAAAAATAGAGAATTAATTGTGATAGAATTAAGCACAATCCAAGAATCAAATAAGGAAACACACAGTTCTTTCGAGCATGTCCCCCCAGAAAATTCTAATGGAAATGCCCCTGTCGCACTAACAGGAATAAGCGACCTTGCCCTTGGATTCCCCGGCAGTCCTGATGATTTCAGTGGTGTCAGCAGAGAAGAGATCCTGCAGGAGAGAGCAGATTCTCATTCCTTTCCCTTTTCCCAGAGATCGAAAGCGGACGAGATTGTTTCGTTCTGGGAAAGAGGATTCTGGGAAAACAGGAAGATTTCGTTGGCCCGAGAAGTACTCATGCGTCTGGACCAGCGCTACAGGAAGATATTCCAAAGTCAAGACTCTTCTTATGATGAAAGAGGAATTGAAAAAGAATCCTTTTTAAAATCGAATTTACTCTATTTGATTGCCATTACTGATGGCAATGAAGACACATTGGGACATTCCCAGCTTGTGTCCAAATACACGATCCTTTTTGCTCGAGAACTTGGATTTGAGGACAGGAGTTTTTTAATTGACCTCGAAAGGGGAGCTTTGCTCCACGACATCGGAAAGATCGGGATACCTGAATTCGTGTTGAGAAAAGATGGCCCTCTGACAGAAAAAGAAAAAGAAGTGGTGAGAGAACATCCTCTTTTGGGCTATGAAATGATCAAAGGATTCGATTTTTTGAAAAAATCGGCCCAAGTGGTTTTGTATCACCACGAATGTTACGATGGGACAGGTTATCCTTTTGGTTTGAGAGGAGAAGAAATCCCTCTGGGAGCGAGAATTTTTGCTCTGGCAGATACGTTGGATGCCATTACATCGGATAGGCCTTACAGGGAAGGAAAAACCTTTGAGGATGCTTTAATAGAAATAGAAAAAGGACGGGATACTCAGTTCGATCCTCTTCTCACGGATGCCTTCCTTTCTATTTCGAAGGAAAAATGGCAGGATATTAAAGAAAACTCCAGGATTTCACTTCCGCTCTCCGCCGTTCACTGATTTATCATCCCTAAAAAGTCTTTATTTCCCCCTCCAAGAGATTTGTTTTCCTCTACAGCCATTCACGAGAGCTTTCGTTTTTTTGAGGTTTGCTTTGCGACCCTGTCATAAAGCTCGGCTGTGTGAAAAATCTTGAAAGGAGGAATTTCGTCTTTCAGGCCGGTTTTGAGCTGAAAAAGGCAGCCTGGACAGTCGGTAGCGACGAGTTCTGATCCACTTTTGATTATTTTTTTCTTTTTTTCCTCCCACATGCGGCTCGAAATTTCAGGATTTTTTACAGAAAAAACTCCGCAAAACCCGCAACACGCATAGGGCTCCTCTTCTTCCTTAAGATCGAACGCCAAAGCTTCAAGCATTTTTTTGGGCTCGTCCTTTAATTTCAGGGCGTTCAAATAGTGACATGGATAGTGATAGTATACTTTTTCTGTGTTGACTGTCTTCTGTGATTCTGGAAACAGTCCTTTTTTGACCATGAATTCTGTGTAGTCGAAGATTTTATCTGTCCAGAGGGAAGATTTGGGTTCGATTTCAGGGTAAAGTTTTTTCAACAGGGAATTTCCAGTCGGGCAAACAGTGAGAATGTAATCGGGATTCTCTTTTTCAAAAGCTTTTAAATTGTGCATGGCCAGTTTTTGTACATCTTTTTCATTTCCCAGATGAAGGCTGGGGGCTCCACAACAAGCCTGGTCTGGTGGGGCGACCACCTGAAAACCAATGCGGGAGAGACTGCTGATGACACTTTCTCGAATTTCAGGAAAGAAATATTTCACCAAACACCCTTGGAAGAGAAAGATTTTTTCTCCGTTCTTCTTTTCGTCCCGCATGCGTTTCATTGGTTTGATCACTGGGAGGGATTTCCTCTTTCCCAAGGAAATAGGGAGATTAATGAGGTCGCTATTTTTCTGAAAAGGCTTTTGGAAAAGAGATAAGATCTGGGCTGTGCTGTCGGCAAAGGCCTTTTCTCTAAAAAAGAAGGAAAGAGTCTTCTCCCAGAGCCTTGGCATTCTCTTGGTCTTGAGTTTCTGGATGAGGTCCCCTGTGGGGATCCCGACCGGGCAGAATTCCTCACATTTTTTACAGTCCGCACAGAAATCGAGCAGAGAGTAGGATTCCTCAAAAGATCGGGTTATCGCAGTCAGCAGAACGCCGATTCCTCCGGGATAGACCGGTCCTCCGTAGACGTGGCCTCCCAGAGCTTTAAATACAGGACAGATGAGCATGCAGCCGCCGCACTTCAGGCAATAGAGAATTTTATCCAGATTTTTGTCTTTACTGATATTGAATCTTCCGTTATCCAGAATGATAATATGGAGCTCTTGTGGCCCGTGAACACCTATAACCAGCTCTTTCTCGATATCAGTGGTCCGACTCGGCCCAGTGATAAAGGAGATGTATGAGGTCACTTTCATTCCGGAGGAGGCGGGGATAAGGGCCTTGGTGAGAGTGATGGCTTGTTCCAGGGTTTCGACGAATTTTTCTGTCGTGATAAGAGCGATATGAACAGGGGGAAGGGTAGTGACCAAGCGGGCATTTCCCTCGTTACTGATGATAACAAGCGTCCCGGATTCGGCAACTGCCAGGTTGGCTCCGGAAATTCCGATATCAGCCTTTATGAAGTATTTTCGCATCTCTTCCCGGGCAATCTTCACGATCTCTTTTGGCTCAGCAGAGACTTTTTTTCCGAGATGTTGGCTGAGGAGTTCAGCCACCTCTTCTTTGGTCTTGTGCAGGGCAGGAGCAGTGATATGAGAAGGCTTTTCCTCAGCGAGCTGGATGATCCATTCTCCTAAATCAGTTTCGACTATCCTGATGCCTTTTTTCTCAAAAAAGCTGTTGAGCTGGATTTCTTCACTGACCATGGATTTGGATTTAACAATGAGCTTGGCTTTCTTTGTGCGGGCAATGTGTTCCATTGTGGCCAATGCTTCCTCTGGGGTTGAGACGATGGTAACGTGTGAGCCGGCTTTTTCTGCCTCTTCAGTGAATTTTTGGATAAGCTGGGGTAGCTTTTTGACACAGGCTTCTCGAATGGCTCTGGCTTTTTTTTTATACTCTCCCCATAGAATTTCACTCTGTGTGCGGTTGTATTTTTTAAAATGTTGGGCAGAGGCTTTTTCTAAAGCCTTTTGAAGGTTTGAATCATTGAGGGCTTTTTTAATTTTTTTCTTTTGCTTTCTCCGGGGAAACACTCATGCCTCTCTCTTCATTTTTTCCAGGTATGTTTGGGGATCGACAAGAAATGCCCTGGGTTTGCTTCCTTCGGATGGGCCCACAATGCCTTCTTGTTCCATCTGGTCAATGATTCGGGCAGCCCGAGCATAGCCCAATTTGAACTTCCTCTGGAGGTAAGAAGCGGAGGCCTGCCCGGTGAGAAGGACGAGCTCTAGTGCTTTTTCATAGAGTTCATCTTTTTCACCGAGGTCTTCAAATCCCTTGGCTGTTTTGCTTTTGAGAGTTTTGATGATTTTCTCATCGAATTCGGGCGATCCCTGCTCTTTGACGAATTTCACTAGTCTGGTGATTTCGGATATAGAAATGTGAGAACAGTGCAGTCTTATGAGACGAGGATAGTTTGGAGGCATAAAAAGCATGTCTCCCAGGCCAAGAAGTTTCTCGGCTCCAGAAGTATCGATTATGATTCGGGAGTCAACCTTCGTAGGAACACGGAAGGCAATCCGGCTGGAAAAGTTGTTTTTGATTGTCCCAGTGATCACATCTATGGATGGCCGCTGAGTCGCCATCACTAGGTGGATACCGACAGCCCGGGCCAGTTGCGCGAGACGCGCGATGCAGTACTCCACTTCCTGGGCTCCGATCATCATCAATTCTGCCAATTCGTCGATGATAATAACAACATAAGGAAGAGGTTTGAGGTCTTCATTGTCTTCTTCTTTGGGCTTTCCTTTCCTCTCTTTCAGTGTGCGCTTGACCTGATGATTGTACTGTTCGATATTTCTCACTCTCAGAAGACCCAGTCGTTGATAGCGTTCTTCCATCATTTTTATGGTATCCAACAAGATCGCCCCGGCTTTCTTCGGATCTTTCACGACAGGACAGAGAAGATGAGGGATCCCATCCCAGAGAGCAAATTCCAATCTTTTGGGGTCGATGAGGATAAGTTTGACGTCTTCGGGTTTGGCTCTGTAAAGGATGCTGGTGATAAGTGTGTTGAGAGCCACACTTTTCCCAGTTCCGGTTGCGCCAGCGATCAGAAGATGGGGCATGATGGATAAATCTGTGGTATAGACTTCACCATGAATCGTCTTTCCCAAAGCAAAGGTCAGCTTGGAGGGAGAATGTGTGAATTGTTCAGACTGGATGATATCCCTGAGTTTAATGATTTCTCTTTTATTGTTGGGGATTTCAACCCCGAGAGAAGATTTGCCTGGCATTCTTTGGACTCGAGCGGATTCCACGCCTAAAGCCATGGAAAGGTCTTCCGAAAGATTTGCTACTTGACTGATTTTAACCCCCGGATAGGGGTAGAATTCGTATGTGGTGACCACTGGCCCGGGATGATACTCCCGGACTTCTCCTTCGACCCGGAATTCGGCAAGTTTCTCTTCAATTCGCTGCTTTTTTTCTAAGAGTTCGTTTTTGTCGATTTTTTCAGATGCTTTTCCCGGGTCAAGGAGCGTAAAAGGTGGATAGTTATAATCGGTTTTCTTTTCCATCTCAGGAAAGAGATACTTTTCTTGAACAGAAGGAGGCTCTGTCAGCGCCGGTTCAGGTTTTGGTTTTTTCCCTCTTTCCTTTTTCTTTTTTTTCTGTTTTGGTTTTTTCGTCTCGATTTCCTCAGGAAGGGAATATTTTTCGACAACTTTCTTCCGCATCCGTTCCCTAAGCCTGGATTTGCGGTAATGAGTGGTTCTGATCCTGATTTCTTTGAACACAAAATGAAACAGATCTGAAAAGAACCGGAGAATCGTTGACACAGAGATTTTGGTTGCGAGGATGAAAAAGAGAATGAGAAGGACAATCAGCACAAGCAGCGTTCCGACATGACTGAAAATTCGAACGAGAGCGGATGAGAGCAATTTGCCGATCAGGCCGCCGGCCTGGATCTCACTCCCTCTCCAGAAGACATCCCGGAAAAGCATGAACAGAAGGGAACTGAACACAAGAATGAGGAACAGGCCTCCCATAGATTTCAACAGGAAGCGTCTGTCCTCTTTCGAGAAAAAACACTGAATTCCCATGTAGAAAATGGTGAATGAGAAGAGGAATGAGGCGAACCCAAAAATCTGAAGGAGAGCATCGGAAAGATAGGCCCCTACTTTGCCTGTATAATTGTGGATTTTTTGCCCTGAAAGTTGTGCGTCAGCCCATCCTGTATTCGTCCAAGAGGGATCCTGTGAATCGTAGCTGATCAGACTGAAAAAAATAAAAATTGCGATAAAAATCAGGAAAATTCCGGTGATGTCAGAAGAACTCACGCCTTTTTTTCTTCTAGGTCTTCGGAAAGAGAGAGGCCATGCGCCTTTTTTCATCTTTTTCATTGTTTGAATTATACCATATTTGATTTCTGGGGTCAGGCTTCAAATTTTGCTAAATATAGAGACGCGATTCCCTATTACTTCTATTTGAAGAAATAGTGAAAGAGATCCACGAATTGAGAGATAGAGAGCTGTTCAGCGCGTGTGTTTCTCTCGATGTCAAATTTGAGGTAAGCCTTATCGATTATGGATAAAGGAATATCGAGCTTTTCCAGATTTTTTCGCAGGATTTTTCTTCTGTGCTTAAAAGCACCCTTTAAAAAATTCCGGAAGAGTTCTTCGTTTTCAAGAGAAAAGAGGGGGCGCTCCCTTCTCCGGAGGGAAATAAGGGCGGAATCCACTTTGGGTGGAGGCAAGAAACATTCCGGAGGAACAATAAAATGGAGCTTGGCGAAAAAATGAATCTGGAAAAGGATGGAAAGCGGAGCATAGATTTTCGATCCAGGTTGACCACAGAGTCTTTTTGCGACCTCTTTCTGGAGCAAGAAGACGCACTCGGAGAAATGCTCTTTCTCCTCCAGAACTTTGAACAGTAAAGGTGAGGAAAGGGAGTAAGGCAGGTTTCCCGCGAGCTTCACATTTTCTTTGAATTTTTTCTCTTTTTTAAGAAGGTTATGAAAGTCTACCTTCAGGATATCTTTTTCCAGGATCATCAGGTTGGGAAGTTTTTTTTTCTGGAGGAAGGGAATGAGAGACGGATCTTTCTCGATGGCGATGAGTTTTCCTGCTTTCTCGGCCAGAGGGAAAGTCAGGACTCCCTTACCTGCTCCAATTTCGATGATCAGATCCTTATCGGTGGGAGAAATACGGTGGATGATTTTTTTTAAAACCGCATGGCTTTTCAGGAAATGCTGGCCGAGGGCCTTTCTCTTTGTCTTTTTTGTCACTTCAATTTCGTTTTTCCCCTCTCTTCTGTTTGCTTGATGACAACAGCACAGGTCATATCGCCGATGATGTTGGTGGTTGTCCGGCACATATCCAGGAATCGGTCAACTCCCAGAATTAGGGCGATTCCTTCTAGGGGAATTCCGATCTGCGTGAGGACCATAGCCAGGGTGATGATGCCTGCAGCAGGGACGCCTGCGGCTCCTACAGAGGCCAGAGTGGCCATAAGGACGATTGTGATTTGATCCGTGAATCCCAAGGGGATGCCGTAGATATTGGCAATGAACACTGCAGCCACACCTTGATAAAGGGCTGTTCCATCCATATTGATTGTGGCTCCCAGAGGAATGACAAAACTCGAGTATTGCCGGGAAACTCCGATGTGCTCGACACAGTCCAGGCTGACCGGCAAGGCCGCATTTGAGCTGGATGTGCTGAAGGCGATGATCATCGCTTCTTTAACGGCCTTGAAAAACAGGATGGGATTCATTCGACCCAGAAGGCTGAGTGAAAAGCTGTTTACCGATAAGGTATAGATCACAAGACCGCCCACGACCACGAGCGAATATTTGAGAAGAGTGACGAGGATGTTGACACCATACTGGCCGATCACAGCTGCGATTAGGGCCAGAACACCGTAGGGTGCGAGCCTCATGGCGATGTGGACGACTTGGATGATCACGTCGTTCACGCCATCAAGAAATTTTATGAGCAAATCTGATTTTTCTTTTTTGATCAGAGTGAGGATAAGGCCAAGGAGTAGCCCGAGGAAGATCACTTGAAGCATGTTTCCGTCTATGAGCGCCTTCACAGGGTTGGTTGGAACGATATTGATCAGGATATCCTTGAGGGATGGCTTCTCTTCCATTCTCTGAATGCTGACCTGGGCTCTGGATTCGTAGCTTTTATAGAGCTCAGCCTTCACCTCTTTGTTCAGGCCGGTGCCGGGCTTGACAATGTTAGCCAAACCGAGACCTATGGAGATGGCGATCATCGTTGTTATCGTGAAATAGGCGACTGTTTTGAATCCGATTCGACCGAGCTTGCGGATATCACCCAGGCTGGCTGTACCCAGCATAAGAGAGACGAGAACCAGAGGAACAACGATCATTGTGATGAGACGGAGGAAGATTGTTCCGACAGGCTCGATGATCATGGCCTTTTCCCCGAAGACAAGGCCCACCACCACTCCGAGGATCAATCCGATGAAAATCTTGGTGTGCAGTTTGATTTTTTTCAGTCCAAACACTGTTCTTTTTCCTCCGTTCTCACGCAAAAGGCCTCACTGCCAAAATATTAAGGTTCATGATATATGCTCGTTTTTCTTAAGTCAATGGGACCAGGCTTTTGGACCTAACGCCTGATCCAAAATGTTTAGAAGAAGTCCAAAAGTGTCAAGGCCATCCAGAGTAAGGCCCCGCTCAGGACTATCCGGATGACCTTCTCTCCCTTTTTAACAGAAATCTTTGCTGACCACCATGCTCCGAAAGCCATTCCGACCGCGAGTATCAAACCAAACTTCCATTCCACATTTCCTGTAATCAGGAAGATAAGAAAGGCGGGAATGGTGTAGATGAATGTGATAAAGACTTTATGCATGTTGGTCCGGATAATGTCGAGTCTCATCAGATGGAAGAGTGAGGCCATGAACACGAAACCCACACCGAGCTGGATAAAACCACCATAAAATCCAATCGCAACCATGACTGGGTAGATCAACCAAGAGGTTTTTCCATCGCTGCGCGCATCAATCTTTTTCTGGTTTGTTTTCCTCAAGAAGAGAGAGACGGTGACACCGATCAAGACATAAGCCAGAATCTTCTGGAAGAGCTCATCCCCTATCCGGGTTGCGATAATGGCACCAGCTATGGCTCCAGGCAGAGTGAAGGCTGTCAATTTTAGACTCAATTTGAAGTCGTGGTATTTTTCCTGGCGGAAAGAGATGACCGCAGAGAAACTCTGAGCCATTATTCCTAATCGGTTGGTGCCGTTGGCGAGAGAGGGATCGAGGCCCAGGAGTATGAGGATGGGAAGAGTGACTGTCGAGCCGCCTCCTGCCATGACGTTGATGAAACCTGCAATCGAGCCGACTCCGAATAAAAGAAGGAGCTTGAGTAACTCATCCATTGCCTGTGCACCTGAGAATAATA
>DAOVAM010000107.1 GCA_030671065.1 Candidatus Aminicenantota bacterium | reverse complement strand
CTATGTCATCAAAAGCACACAAACCAAATTAAAATCCACAATCGGAACCGGTTTCAAATCTCCCTCCCTCTACCAGCTTTACGCGCCTGCAACCCTCCTGGGCCCTATCGGGAATGAAAACCTAAATCCAGAAAAATCCACAGGCTGGGATATCGGGATTGAACAGTATTTCCTTAAAGGACAAATCCTGCTCAGTGCCACATACTTTAAAAATGACTACAAGGACCTCATCCAGTTTGATTTCGCTCAAGGATACACGAACGTGGGAAGAGCTGAATCCAAGGGATTGGAACTCTCTGTGCAGGCCATTTTTGGAACAGATTTTATACTTAACGCCTCATACACCAGAACCGAAGCCAGGGATCTGGTTGCAGAAACAAACCTTCTCCGGAGACCGAAGGACAAGTTCTCAGCATCTCTTCTTTATCCATTCCTGAAGAAAGGCAGTATTCGTCATTCTCTAATATACATTGGGAAAAGAGAAGACCTAGATTTCTCAACCTGGCCGGCCACGCGGGTCACACTGCCTGATTATACTCTATTCAACTCTGTAATCTCTTATGACATAAACCACCAGATCCAATTCTTTTTGAGGATGGATAACATCCTGAATGAAAAATATGAAGTGATCAAAGGGTATGGAGCGCCTGGATTTTCTCTCTATGGAGGTATCCACCTACTTTTCTGAAGCTCTCAAGGGTTGACATTTACTTCTATTTTTTCATATATTAAAGAGCAAGGGAGTGAGCAATTCATAAACAGAGGAAACTATTCAATCTCGTTTTTCTCTTCGTCTTCCTGTCTATAACTCTTTTTATCAATTTCTTTCACACTGAAAAGAATGTCCAAACCAATCATTCTTGTCCTGCCTGTCATTTCCAGAACTCAACTCTCACCACCAACCAGATCAATTTCTTCCACCTCCCTCCGCTTTTTACCTTGGAAACACTGAAGTCATTCGTATCTTTCCAGTATGAACATATATTCTTTATCCACCCCACTTCTCGGGCCCCTCCTCTCATCTAAACTTTCTCACCTTAAATCGATTCTTAATCTTCACGTTTTTCGGTTTACATCTACGAGGAGGTCGGATGATGAGAAGAAAATTATTCACAATACTCATAACAATAGTGTTTATCTGCGGCCCTCTCTGGTCTCAAACAGAGGAAAATAGTGCCCTTACTTTGGAACAGTGCATCAACACCGCCATTACACAAAATCCACTCGTTTTATCCGCTCTTCAACACTACCAGGCATCCCTGGCCCGGATAAGACAAGCCAAAGCCCTGCCTCAGCCTTCCTTAGATTATGACTCGGATCTTCAGCCCAAATTTTTCGATTTTAAGAATCAAGCTGAAACCTATTTCGGAGGAAGCTGGAGTCTCGAGTTTCCCGGAAAGAGGTCTGTTAGAGGAAAAATCGCCACCAGGGAATCAGATGAACTCATGCAGGAAATAGAACTCCTCAAACTGGATGTTGTTTTCCAGGTAAAACAAGCCTTCTACATCTTGCTTCTTGCCCAGGAAAAACTAATGTATGCCGAGCAGGATTTTGAGCTGGCTCAGGATTTTCTGAGTAAGGCGGAGGTTAAATTTAGTGCAGGAGATGTGGCCAAGGTCGAAGCCTTAAGAGCCCGCGTGGAAGCCGCGAAGGCAGCCAATGAAGTCAGAGTCGCCAAGAATGATGTCCGACTGGCCAAAGCCATGTTGAATTTTCTCCTGGCAAGAAAAAAATACTCTCCCCTTGAAATTAAAGGAGAACTCAAAAGAGCATCCATTAGCCTCGACCTGGAGAAGTTGATCCAAAGAGCTCTGGCTTTTCGTCCTGAAATCAAAAGAATAGACCTTTCTCTCCAAAGGGAATCACTCCAGAAAAAACAAGGCTATTTGAGCTATCTTCCAGACATTGATGTCGGGGTCTCCCAGCACTGGATAGAAGGTGAAGGAAAGACCTGGGACGTCACTTTTTCTATTCCTATCCCTCTCTTTTTCTGGCAGCCGAAAAAAGGCGAAATCGCTGAAGCCCAGGCCAACATCGAAGCGCTGAAAAAGGAAGAGGAACACTTAAAAAACGCCATCACTCTTGAAGTGGAAGAATCGTACATGAATGCTGTCACGGCCGACAACCAGATTCAGCTCTTCGAAGAGGAAATGCTCGCTCAGGCCGAAGAAGTCTACAACATGTTCCTCTTCAGTTTCCAGGAAGGGGAGATCGGCGGCATAGAGCTTATCCAAGCCCGCAGAACGCTCATGGAGACCAGAAAATCTTATGCCGATGCCCTCTTCAATTATGACACGGCTCTGGCTGCATTAGAGAAATCCATAGGCAGTCAAAGCCTTGAAGGAGAAAATCAATGAGAGAAAAATACATCCTTTTCTTGCTAATTATCCTCTTGATAAGTCTAGGAGTATCTTGCAGAAAACCTCATGGGAATGAGCAGATGTCTCAAGAGCAAGCCTCCATCACTCAAGAGTCAGACAGAGGATCTGGCCTAGGAAGAGGAATGAAGCAGAAGGCAGTAGGGAGGGGATTCGGACAGAGAGCTCTTGGAAAAAGGGGACAACGAGCCTGGGGACCGGATGAAGTGATTGAACTATCTAAAGAAGAAATGGAAATGATAGAAATCAAAACGGTTATTGCCTCTTTCCAACCCCTCAGATCTCAGCTTACGGCTATGGGAAAAGTCCTGGCTCATCCCTTGAGAAAAGCCATCGTGAGTTACGCCTTCCCGGCAAGAATTTCCCAGATCCATGTTCGCATAGGCGACTGGGTGAAAAAGAACCAAACACTTGTCACTCTGCAGAGCGAGGAAGTGGGAAACGCCATGTCCGATTTCTATAAAGCAATGGCTGATCACGAATTAGCCAAGGTGAATTTTGAAAGAGAGAAAAGCCTCTTCGACCGGGGAGTCGGAGCCAAGAAGAATTATATAACTGCAGAGGCTGAACTCAAAGTCGCTGATGCCAGCCTGAATGCTGCGGAGAAGAAGCTTCATGTTCTGGGCTTTACCGAAAGACAGGTCAAAACCATCTCTGAAAAACATCAGATCAATCCCATCATCGCTCTTTACGCTCCAATCAGCGGAAAAATCATCGAAAATAATGCTATCCTGGGTGCGATGATCGACCAGGGAACAGAAATCTTAACCATAATGGACCCAACTCTCCTCTGTATCGACGCCGAAGTCTACGAAAAAGATGTGGCCAAAGTCAGAATCGGACAGGATGTGGAAATTTCCGTTCCCGCTTACCCGGGAGAATCCTTCATGGGAAAAATCCGCTTCATCAGCGACGTTCTCAAGGAAGAGACACGAACCATCACCGTGCGCACCGAGGTGGAAAATAAAGAGTATAAGCTCAAACCAGGGATGTTCGCCGATATAAAAATATATCTCAATCATCAGACTTCGGTTCTGGTCGTGCCCGAAGAAGCTATCCTGGATGAAAAGGATGAGAAGCTCGTTTTTCTGAAAAAAGTCGGGAAATACCTTCCGGTCATCGTCGAGATCGGGACCAAAGAAGGTGGTTACGTGGAAATCTTAAACGGCATCCAGGAAGGGGACGAGGTAGTTACCAAAGGAAACTACCAGCTCAAATCAAAGCTGTACGATGAAATCCTGAAGAAAGCCGGTATACGTTAATATTCGATGCATTCATTTAAAAATCTTCGATTAACCAAAAAATAACATACGGAGAAATCGAGATGATAGATAAAATCATTGATTATGCCTTGAAACACAGGCTGTTGACTGTACTCCTGATCGTTCTTGTTTCCATATGGGGAGTTATCGCTTACGTCAGGATGCCTAAAGATATCTATCCCGACCTGAATGCTCCCCTGGTCAACATCATTACCGAAAATGAAGGGATGGCCGCGGAGGATGTGGAGCGTCTGATAACTTTTCCCCTGGAAAGCTTGCTCAACGGCGCACCCCTTGTCACCCGTGTCAGGTCTGAATCTGCCACCGGCGATTCGGTCGTCACCGTTGAATTCGACTGGGGCACTAACATCTATCTCGCTCGGCAAATTGTCTCTTCCAAGCTCGAACTCATCGCCGGACGCCTTCCCATCGGTACTTCCCGGCCCATGCTGGGACCCGTCTCCTCAAGGATGGGAGAAATATTCGAGTTTGCTGTCACCGGTGAGGACACAGATCCCATGGAGCTGCGGTCTGTAGCCGATTGGACCATCCGCTACAGACTGCAGGGTGTTTCGGGAGTCTCATTTGTCATCAACTTAGGGGGCTTTATCAAACAGTTCCAGGTGTATCTCAATCCAGAGATGCTCCATCACTACGACATCACCATCAACGAAGTCAAAGAAGCCATAGAAAACAGCAACAGGAATTTCTCCGGTGGAATTATCATGAAGGGCCCTCAAGAGACTCTGATTAAAGGCCTGGGCCGAATTGAAACTCTGGACCATGTTAAGAACACGGTCATTACCTCACGCGACAACGTTCCTGTCTATGTTAAGGATGTGGCTGATGTCGAAATCGGGAGTAAATTCAGACGAGAATCAGGGAGTCACAACGGGAGAGAATCTGTGTATGTTACGGTGGAGAAGCAGTACGGAGGAGACACTCTAACAACCATCAACAATATAAAAAATGCCCTTGCCCAGATTGCCAAGGACCTTCCGGAAAAAATTAAAATCAAATATTTCTACGATCAGTCGGTCCTCATCCTGAAATCTATAAGTCATGTCGAGGTCTCCATTTTTGAAGGAGCCATCCTCATCATCCTGGTCATGATTTTTTTCATGTGGAACTTTAGAAGTTCGCTCATCGCTTCCTTAACCATTCCCTTCTCCCTCCTTTTCGCTCTTGTCCTTATGGACATCTTCAACATCGACTTGACAGTGATGTCTATCGGGGGGTTAGCCATCGGCATCGGAAAAGTGGCCAACGGCTCAATCATCATGGTCGAGAACATATTCCGGGTGCTCAAAGAGAAAAAGGGGCAGGCCTCCACTCTGGAGCTCACTTCAGAAGCAGCCAGGGATGTGGGTAAGCATCTCTTTTCTGCCAACTTGATCATCATCCTGGTCTTTCTGCCACTGCTCACCCTCAAGGGAATTGAGGGAGCCATGTTCCGGCCTACCGCTTTTGCCGTGGCTGCCGCGCTTTTCGGTTCATTATTTTTGAACCTGACTTTAAAGCCAGTCCTGGCCTCTGTTTTCTTAACTGAAAGCCATCTGAAAGAACGAAAAAACCCGGCAATTGAATTCCTCACGCAGAAATACCGCATAATCCTCGCTAAAGCTCTCGACCAAAAGAAGATCATCATCATTGTATTCGTGATTCTCATTTTAGGCGCGGCCGTCGCCCACACTTTCCTTGGTAAAGAATTCGTTCCACCCCTGGATGAAGGGGCCATCATGGCATCTACGGTCATGCTCCCCGAGACCTCGCTCAAAGAATCCGTGGAAATGGGACAGCGGATTGAAAATATATTTCTCTCCTTTCCGGAAGTCATCTCTGTATCCAGGACCACTGGCACGGCTGAAGCCTCCGAACACGTTCATCCTGTCAACCACAGCCACTACAACATCGAGCTTTTCCCCCTTGAAAAAAGAAAAAGAGATTTTCAAGAGCTCACCGCAGCCATGAGAGAAAAGTTGGATAAAATTCCAGGTGTGGCCTACATCTTTGAACAGCCTATCGCCAATAAATTGGCGGAAATGCTCACTGGAACAGAAGGCCAATTGTCCGTCAAACTCTTTGGGCAGGATTTGGATATCCTCAACGGAAAAATCGAGGAAATCCGGAATGTCATGGTTGAAATCAAGGGCGTCGTTGATTTACAGATTGAACAAACAACCGGTATCCCCCTATTAATTATAAAACTGGACAGGGAAAAACTGGCCCGTTACGGGATTCCTGTGAGTGAAGTCGCTGATATCATCGAAACCGCTCTGAACGGTATTGAAGTGACTGACGTCTATGAACCGGATAGAATCACATCGGTCTTGATCCGGCTTCCCGAAAAATACCGGAATGACGAAGAAGCCATAAAAAACCTTCTCGTGGATGCGCCCAACGGCGAAAGGATTCCCCTCTCCCAGTTAGCAGAAATCAGCAAAGGCGAAGGACCTCAGACTATTTTCCGTGAAAACTTATTGCGGCGCAAGATCATCCTCTGCAATGTTGTTAAGCGGGACATCGGCAGTTTTGTCAAAGAAGCCCGAGCACGTATCGACCGAGACATCTCGCTTCCACCAGGGTATTTTATCACCTTTGGAGGCCAGTTCGAAAGCCAGCAAAGAGCTCTGAGACATCTCACCGTGCTCATGCTCATCGTTATCCTGATCATTTTTATTGTCCTTTTCTCTTCCTTCGGCTCCATCCGGCAGGCGCTGCTCATCATAATGAACATCCCCACGACTTTGATCGGAGGTATCCTAGGACTCTTGATCGCAGGGCAGACTATTAATGTTTCTTCCACCATCGGACTGATCGCCCTCTTTGGCATCTGCGTGCAGAACGATATCATTCTTGTGGCCAAGATCAATGACTTCAGACGTCGGGGCCTCTCCCTGCGCGAAGGGGTACTCGAAGGAGCTTTAACGAAATTCAGACCGATTCTGATGACCGATATGGTGATGATCGTGGCTGTTCTTCCTTTGGCTCTAATCGTAACCACAGGATCCGAACTCCACCGTCCGTTGGCAGTGGTCTACATCGGAGGATTCTTCTTCGCCATTTTATTGAGGTTGATCATGGTACCGGTTCTGTATGAAGCTCTCGCCAAGCTGGGAAAAGAAAGATGGCTTGAGAAGAAGTAACGCGAGTGCATTTGACTGGATGTCCAGATAAAGGAAAGGCTTTGAAAGTAAAAAATCAAAGAAAAGAATCCTAAATTGACTGCACTATTACTCTTCTTATTTATCAGTTTCTGCCTCATGCTTGAGCTTGCAGCCAAAAAGAAATCCCGCTGAGACGCATAGTGGATTCAGGCTGAGAGTCTCAGCATGCAACCTCAGCGAGAGCATTGAAAGCCCCGGGTGAAAGTCTTCGGCTGAAGATTCGAAT
>DAOVAM010000098.1 GCA_030671065.1 Candidatus Aminicenantota bacterium | reverse complement strand
TTGAAGCAGTGATGCTCTTAAGCCATCAACTCCATAGGTCAAAGGGTCCATGTAGGAAATATATCTCACAGCGGTTGGAAAATTTTCAATCGGATACAAGGCTCCTGATAAAAAGAAAAGGGGAAATATGATAAAATTTATGACGATTCCAAATCCCTGCATATCTCTCATCTTCGAGGCAATAATCAGCCCCAGGCCGAGGAATGTCACGGCAATCAGAAGAATAAAAATGATAGCTAACAGAAGCGAAAGGATACTCAGAATCTTAAAGCCCATGATTATGGAAATGCCAAGAATAAACGCCGCTTGAATCATTGCTGTTGTCACTCCTCCAGCAATCCTTCCGAGCACCACTGAGATTCTGCTCACAGGCGCAACCATTATTTCCTTCAAAAACCCGAATTCTCTATCCCAGAGAACAGACATCCCTGCAAAGGTGGAAGAGAAAATAATGCTCATCCCCATTATACCCGGGACTAAGAACTGGATATAATTCACATCTTCTGCGATTCCTGGAATAGCCATTCTTCTAAATCCCATTCCAAGGAAAGCCAGGAAGAACAAAGGCATGCCCAATGCTCCAACTACCCGCGATTTCGCTCGTACAAACCTTTTCATCTCTCTGATCCACAGCACATAAACGGCTGTCTTATTGATCATCTTCTCCTCCACGTTCTCCATCTTATCATTTCCCTGTTTCGGTCAATTTGACTGGATTCCTGTTCTCTTATAGTCCTTCCTGTAAAGTGTAAAAATACATCCTCAAGGCTAGGCTTGCGCAGATGAACGCAGGTGACATCCACTTCATTCTCTTGAGCTGCACGGATCAATTCTGGGATTCTTCTTTCTCCCTTCTCCATTGTCATGCTCAAAACCTCATCGTGCTTATTCATGGTTTTGATCCAATCCCATTTTTTTAACTGGTTCATCAGGATGTCAGAGTTTCCCTTTATTTCCAGAGAAACCACATCACCGCCGAGTATATCTTTGAGTTTCTCCGGAGTGTCTAAAGCAACAAACTTCCCATAGTCCATTATGGCGATTTTATCGCAGAGGAAATCTGCTTCTTCCATATAATGAGTGGTCAGGATGATGGTGACTTTGTGTTCTTTATTCAGCATTTTAATATAGTCCCAGATGTGCCTTTTGGTCTGGGCATCCAACCCAAGGGTTGGCTCGTCAAGAAACAATACTTTTGGTCGATGGATCAGCCCTCTTGCGATCTCCAATCTCCTTTTCATCCCTCCTGAATATTTTTCAACCAGCGTTCGTGCCCTATCCGAAAGGTCTACAAGTTCGAGTACCTTCTTTATTCTTTCTCTTCTCGTTTCTTTGTTTATACCGTACATCATGGCATGGAATTCCAGGTTTTCTCTTCCGGTCAATTTGGTATCGAGGGCAGGTTCCTGAAAGACAACTCCTATACTGCGCCTCACATCGTTTTTATTTTTGGAAATATCAAAGCCGTTGACTTCTCCAAATCCTGAAGTAGGCTTCAACAGAGTAGAAAGCATATTAATCGTTGTAGTCTTGCCAGCGCCATTCGGTCCAAGAAGGCCAAAAAGTTCGCCGGTTGCTACACTGAAGGATATGTGGTCAACAGCCACAAAGCCATTGAATTTTTTTGTGAGGTTCTCTACTTTTATCGCGTTCATTCCTGTTCCATGAAAAGTTAAAACTAGTTCCTGAACTAAAATATATTACTCCAAATCTCCATCTAAATCTTCCTTTTTTTAAGAGATTGCCACATCATTTCATCCCTCGCGATGGCAAAAGGTACGACTAAAAATAACGATTCACTCGTACTGAGTCGAGATGAGTACGAGGTGAGTAGAGATGGATAACTATCAAAGAAGACAGTTGCTATTTTTGATTCTTTTATCTACCGAAGCGAGGATTCACCACATTACTAAAAACAGAGCCAAAAGTATACCTGAAACCTAAAGAGGCATAATATTCGTAATCTGTAGCTAGTTCTTTTTGACGCAGCAATATCTCATCTAGGCTAACCCCTCCTTTGACCAGTGATAACTGGTCGTGAACCGCCGCATATCCGCCATGTATATTAAAGGAAAGACCTTTGAAAAGACGTATATTCAAATCGGCATTTATCCCAAATCTTTTCTTACTGAAATCATGAAAATAATGGGAACCCTCCAAGGAAAGGCCTGCATTCCCCCACGGCTCTTTGATTTCCAAGATAATAGAGAGGGTCTCTGATAACAAATTCTCCGAAATTTTATCATATATTGTCTCTTCCCTGTAACGAAGTATACTAAAGCCTATTCTATAAAGAAACCGTAGTTCCCTTCGAGTAGATTCGGAGTAACGAAAAAGATTATACTCAATTGCTGGGGTTGGATATATAGCAAACTTCGTATTTCTGTAAGTATTAGAATTGACGGAAAACCAGGCACCGACTGACCAATGCTCGCTGAGACTTTTTACAAACAAAATCCTAAGATTTTGACTGTCTGATGAGCTGGAAATAGAGTCGCCATTTATATCAAAATTGCTTTCATTATACCGGGCAGAAATACTCATTCTTAATTTCGTTTCAGGGGTTACCCGGTTAGCGGAAAAGTTGCCAGAGATCGAATGAGATCTTACAGCTTTTTCCCCACGAATAAAACCGTTTAAACCGATGCTGAACACCCAGAAATTCCACTTGTCCTCGACATCCGTTGGCTTGACTTCTGCCTTGAACAGAACAGAAACATAATCAGCTAGGGGAGTCTTCGCAACATATGAGACTAGACCCTTTTTTAAAACTTTTACCATTCCTTGCCGAATCTCATCTCTTGTATTCGTTTGTTGGGAAACATACTTCAGTGTGGCTTTGATATCCTCAAAATCGTTTCGGCCTATAAAAGCAAACGTATATTCTCTGCCTCCACTCCCTGTTCTCTGTGTTGTGACGAGTATATGGACATCTGCTTCTTTCCGGTCCCGAACATAATTGACGAACGTAACCTCTGTTCTAATATAATTCCTATCACAACCTCTACAATCTAAAAAAACCTTTGGAGCCTTTTTTTTCAATTCTTCGATATCAACCTGATTTTCCTGGGAATATGAAAATGGGACCAACACAAAATAAGGGAAGCATAGCAATAAGAGGATGAAAATGTGTCGTGCTTTCATTTTGAATCTCCTTTCAGGGAGCTCAATCTCTGTCGATGTCCTTTCATTTCTGAAAGGATAAGGTGGGCTTGATGAATCAAGCCCCTACATCACTCTATAAGGTGGGCTTGATGAATCAAGCCCCTACATTTTAAAAAATGAGTCAAAGAAAGAAATAATTTTATAGCGCTCCAAGGATAAATGGGTATTTCATCCCTCTAATGAGCGCATTGAACGGAGAATAATGGCAGAATAATATGAATTACTCAATCACCCCTAAGGATGAATGTGGAGGTGATTTTTTATTTTTTAAAAAATGGATGCTTGAGTAGTGCAGGCTTCTTCTGCGGACCTGTGGAGCGCTTCATTTCTACTTCCTCAAAGAGAACGGAAGGAGCCACCACTGAGGTGGGAATACCGAAAACTCCAGAATCGCCTAACATAGAGGCATAAGCAAAGATGCTCCCCATAATTCCGCCGCCGCCTGATAGTCGATTATTGACGAAATAATCCTTACCAGCTGCTACGATGTCCTTCAGCATGGCTACAGTCATCTCTGTCACTGTAAGGCCGCGCACCAATTCTTCCCTGCCGTCCTCAACGGACACTTTGTAAATAAGAATCGGCGCAGAAATCGTTTGTCCACGGCCGCCCCCTGAAAGAGCAGAGATTGAAAGCTCTCTGCCTGTAATAGTGGGATTGTCGAGCTTCTTGATTATCAGGCCAAAAGAAAGATTCTGGTCCTGGCACAAATCGATCATCTCCTTTTTCAACTCATCAAAGTCTTTCCCTCCAGTGGCCTTTATAAATAGGTTTCCGATCTGGGCGTTGGGAGCACCAAAAGGTATGGCGCGTGCGTGACCATTGGAATGGGTTATCTCTTTGCGCGGACGACGCGTCATCAGAAATGTTCTCAGAAAGCCGCGCTCTATCAGTGTCACTGGCCGAGCCAGAACACCCTGATCATCAACCTTGTAACAGCCAATAAGCGGACTCTTGCCGTAAGTCTGCTGATTGGGATCATCCACGACTGTAAAAAAGGTGGGGAGAACCCGGCGATTCAGCCGCACAGCAAATCTGCTTTCAGGCATCATCGCTGCCATTCGTTCATCATCCACGAGAGGAGGACGTTGACCGGAAAGCTGAGGCGTCAGCACTTGGGCAAAAAGTTCGCTGGCTGCCTCTCCAGTTACAAGAACCGGTCCAAGATAATTCTCCAGCACCGGTGCTGAAGTCAAAGCAGTAAGCTCCTTGGCCATCTTCTCAATCTTTGCAGCCATTTCTTTTTCAGGAGGGAACTGCTCAAGACTGGTTCCGTAGAACGGAACAAAGTGGGCCAGTCGCATCCCGTCAGACGCTAGTGTAGTCGCACGAGCATGGAACGAAACAAGTGTTTCTGGCTGACGACTCACGCTACCTTCACTGTTAAGGTAGTATTTGTGTGCAAATCTGACGGTCAGACCGATACTTGAATCATAGATGGCAGGAAATTTCTGGAAAATTGATGACAAGCGGCGCAGCTTCTCTTTCCATCCTTTTTGATCAAAAATTACAGGTCTCTTGGGGGCAATGGTTTGTGTGACCTCCTCGCGCGAGAAATCAGGGATTTCCCCAGGCTGCACCTTAGTCTGGACAAAAGAGCGTTTTGCCGCCAACTGCTCCAAAGCGTTTTTATATGTTCCATCTGTCGCCAGCCATACATCGTGCCGGAGAGCCTTGTAATTATCTTCCTGTACTAGCGGACGGGGACGGCCAGCTATCATGGAATAAGGCGAACTCCGGCTCATGAATTCACTGTTATCCAACTCATAGCTTCCCACACGCAGGTCAACTCGCAACATACGGTTTCGGCTACGATTGGATTTGATGACTGCCCCAAATACAGCCTTTATGAAAAACATCTCTGCATCCTCCACAGCATATTCGACGTAATATGGCTTCTCCAGATCTTTGAGTTGGAGCTTCTCGATTGACCGGGCCATCTCATCTTTAAGCGCCTTCAGCAAAACATCCTCTTGTTCCTGGGCAAAGAGGCTGGAGACCGGAATGGAAACCGATAGTGTGCAACTAAAAAAGAAGATCCAGAGGAAAACGAATCGCGATCGGTGATGTTTTATCATTTCTTCCTCCTTTCAGGAGGTGTGAGGAGCGGTGGTCTTTCCGGTGATTTTCTCTTCTTTTGAATCTCAATCGCTTCTGTCAGAATGCTTGGAGACACACCAGAAACAGGAACTCCTCCTGATTCTGCCCCGCAGGTTCCATTGAAAACATCCAGCTTATCTCCGCATGCTAAAATCTTGCTAAAAGACACAAGTGGTGTCCCGATCAAGTCCGCACCACGTATAAGCTCGTCAGGTCGTCCATCAGTGTATACGCGATAAACCATAATCGGAATAACCGCATACGACTGGGGAATGCCGCGACCTGTGAACGTAAATCCGCCTGAGATGTCCTTGAAGATCAAGCCAAAAGGCTTGTCCTGCTTCTTGCATTCTTCAATCAGCATCTCATGCAGCCTTTCTTCCGAAACAGTCTTCGAAGCTTCCACGATCAAATTGCCCTGGCGGGCAACGGCCCTATAACCTGCCTGCTTCCGGCCGTGCCCATTGGACTTATCAAAGCCTTCTATTGGCGAGCGCGACATGACGAAATTCTTTAAAATACCATTTTCTACCACTGTCACTCGCTGGGCCTTCACGCCTTCATCATCATAGAGGTAGTGGCCCCTAAGGTCTTTTTCGCCGCTTCGATCGAGCGTTGGATCATCATACACCGAGATGAAATCGGGCAGTACCTGTTGGTTAATCTTTTTTGTGAAGGTCTGACCTTCTTCTTCATCCTTCTGACGGTGCCCTTCGATGCGGTGCCCGAAAATTTCATGAAAAAAAACACCTGCAGCCCGCCCTGTCAAAATGGCCGGTCCAGTATACGGTTCAATCACTGGAGCCTCACGCAAAGCCAGCACATCTTTTGCAATTACCTCAATCGTCTGGCGAATTGTCTCATCATCCGGCAAGCCCTCTAGTTTGTGCGCATCAAACGATTCATACCGGTAAAGATCCATCCCATCCTCTGCTTTTGTGCTGGCCACTATACCAAGGCGCCAATGGGTAGCTGCGTGCAGGATCGATGTACCTTCACTGTTGACGAGATACTTGTTCGTGGCCTCGGCCGATAAAGCTACGGTAGATTCGTAAATCTTTGGATATGCATTGAATAATCCCGAAAATTCTTTGAGCTTTTTTTCCCAGTCTTCCATAGCTACCGTGATATTGGAAATCGAGCCAATATACTTTTCAGGAGTCTCATGAGAAAAATCAGCCGACACGTCTTCCTCTTCAACTTTGACTGTTTTTTGAGTCTTTACCTGAATGAGCCGCTCCATAGCTGCTTTGTATTTCTTATCAGTCTCTAACCAAAGAGCACTTTTGATTGCATCCATGTCATTATCAATAGATATAGATACTGGGCGAGGAAACCGAGACATAAAGTCATATACACCGCGAAGACGATGTGTGTTATCGAGCGTGTAATCACCGACGCGTACCTCGACATCCAGCAGGCGTGAGCGATCCGTCGAACTATGACGCAAGGCACCATATGAAGCTGTAGCTACAGCCCTCTGTGTCTCGGTCACATAGTAGCTGATGAAGTACGGTGGTAGATTGCCCTTTTCCGACAATCCTTTCATCGAACGATCCAACTCTTCTTCCATCGCCTTCAGAAGCAGACTCTTTTCAGCTTGTTGCGGCAAGCTGGCAAGAAGCCAGAAGCAACAAAATACCAGAAGAAGAGCGCAGCCAATCAAGCTCCTGACATATGCTTTCATGACTCCCTCCTTTTTTTTGTCGGTTAGTATGTCAAAGATTCCTTTCTAGTTCGCTTCGAATTCCTTGCAGTTTTCCTCAATTTTCATCTAATAGCATGCTTAAATAAATGTATCATACTGAAAATGACGAAGTCAACGGAAGTGAGATTGGCACTTATCAATAAAGCGGAATAAAATTTAAAAGAAAAAGTTAATACTTGACTTCAGTCTCAACTGTAAAAAATTTATAATTTTTGTAGACGACACGTGTTTCTGAATGGACGATTTTTTTCCCCTTCTTTTTGATATAGGCTTCCTCAATAAAATAATGACTGGGAAATCTTATTCCATTCTTCTCAAAACCAAATTCTGTTATGTGTGTGATCCGGGATTCCCCCTTGTATCTTC
>DAOVAM010000029.1 GCA_030671065.1 Candidatus Aminicenantota bacterium | reverse complement strand
AACGATGAAGGCGATATTTCGGTCCGAATAATAGCTGACCATATCCGTGCTGTATCATTCTTGATCGCGGATGGAATCATGCCAGCCAATGAAGGCCGAGGTTATGTTTTGCGGAGATTGATTCGCCGCGCTTTCCGTCAGGGGAATTCGATTGGGATTGAGGAGCCTTTCCTGTATAAGCTGGTCGGAACAGTCTGCGATATCATGAAAGATGCCTATCCGGAGCTTATTCCCTCAGCCAACTATATTTCTAAAGTCTGTCAATCGGAGGAAAACCGTTTCTCTTTGACTCTTTCTTCAGGGCTTCGGACCTTCAATCAGTACATAAAGGAAGCCAAGAAAGCCGGGAAAAAGGTTCTTCCTGGGGATAAGGCGTTCAAACTGTATGATACATACGGCTTTCCACTTGACCTCTCGAAAGAGCTGGCAGAAGAGCAGAATCTGAATGTGGAAGAAAAGGGTTTTCATCGTGAACTCGAGAAGCAGCGTGTAAGGGCACGGCAATCATGGGAAGGTGAAGACAAACAAAAAGGAAAAAAGATTTATGAAAAATTCAAGGGACTCAGCGTGGAATATGTGGGTTATGAGCTGGAGAAAGTCCCAGAAGCTAAAGTGACTGCTCTTCTAAAGAAAAATCAAATCGTGCAGGAGCTTCAGGGAGGAGATGTCGGAGAGATTTTACTCGATAAGACTCCTTTTTATGCAGAAGCCGGTGGGCAAACAGGTGATGAGGGGATATTAAAAAATCCTCATTTCGCGGCAGTCGTTGAAAACGCCTTTTATCCTACGCCTGACCTCATATCCCATAAAGTCAATGTGATATCTGGAAGAGTCAGGGTGGATGACAAAGTGGAGGCAGACATAGACGTGTTGAAGCGAAAGAAGATCAGTAACAATCATACTGCTACCCATCTTCTGCATGCCTCTTTAAGACAGATTCTGGGTGACCATGTTAAGCAAGCGGGTTCACTTGTGGAATCCTCCCGACTCAGGTTTGACTTTACTCATTTCGCTCCTTTAAGCAGTTCGGAGCTTGAACAGATAGAGCTGCTTGTGAATGAAAAAATACGAGAAGCTATCGATGTGAAGACAAAAGTCACGACACTTGAAAAAGGACTCGAAGATGGAGCCACAGCCATTTTTGAAGAGAAATACGGTGAAAAAGTGCGGATGGTCAGTATCGGTGATTTCAGTAAGGAGCTGTGCGGGGGTGTTCACGTACACTCCACTGCACAAATTGGCCTGTTCAAGATCATTTCGGAATCCAGCATTGCTGCAGGGATGAGAAGGATCGAAGCGTTAACAGGGGAAGATGCGTTGAAACATATCCAGGAAGCTGAGGAACTGATGTCTCATGTTCAAATGGCTTTGAATACTCCGAAAAATGAGCTCCTCAACCAGATAGAAAAACTCAAGGAATCCGTGAAGGAAAAAGACAAGGAAATAAAAGTGATGAGACAGAAAATGGCCAGACAGGAACTCAAAGAGAAAGAGGAACAAGTCAAGAAAATCAAAGGAATTTCTGTCCTCATTCAAGCGGTGAAGGGATTGAACAACACTGAACTCCGTGAGCTGGCCGATTCTCTCAAACAAAAGATTGGCTCGGGTGTTGTGGTCCTGGGATCAGTCTCTGGGAAGAATGTTTTTTTGGTCACAGCTGTTACAAAAGATCTCACAACACGCATAAAAGCGAATGAAATAATCAAAGAGATTGCCTCAATAGTAGGGGGTGGGGGAGGAGGTCGTCCAGACTTCGCTCAAGCCGGGGGAACAAAGCCCGAACAGTTGGAAAAAGTTTTGGAAGAGAGTTATAAGATCATCGAAAAAATGCTCTCCTGAATCATTCATAAAATCTGCCGCATGAAAAGTGGCCTGTCCTCTTTTCCCAGAAGAAAAATCACCCCTAAAGAGGATTGATTAAATCTGCAAAATCCTTCATCATATAATACTGATAATAAAAAAGATGGCGACAAAATCCTCAATAATGAGATTCAAATTATTTTTATTCACTGCCTCCCTGGTGTGGTTTGCTTTGCTTTTCCTTTGTCCAGATGTCCAGGCTGAACCGCAGCCACCCACGAAATATGACTCTATCATTAGATCCATCGCTGCGAATTATGGGGTGGAACCTACTTTGATCCATTCTATAATCCGGACTGAGTCAAATTATGATCCTGATGCGGTTTCTCCGAAGGGGGCTGTGGGGCTCATGCAGCTCATGCCTGAAACAGCTAAAAGGTATGGGGTGAAAGATATCTACAATCCCAGAGAAAATATAGAGGGGGGAGTGAAGTACTTAAAATATTTGATGGACCTCTACAATAGGAAAACAGATTATGTGCTGGCTGCTTACAATGCCGGCCACAATGCCATAAAAAAGTATGGGGGAATCCCGCCATTTCCGGAAACACGAAGATTCATAGAAAAGGTCAAAGCCACTTACCCCAATTCCACTATAAGAGACAGAAAAAAAATCTATAAGTACTATGACGATTCGGGGAGAGTTGTTTTTACAAACAGCCGGATTCTTTATTCCTTGAATAAATCAAAGAACAAAAAAGAATAAGCAGGCGATGGGATCATAGGCGATGGGATCTGATCCCATGACTCCATTAAAGGTGGCCTTTGACGAGAATACTCCGGGGTACGATTTCAAAGATCGCTGGCAATGTACCGACCTGTTCTCCATCGACCTCAATGAGGACTTCTTTATCTTCATCTGCTCCAGATGCCTCAATCCTTTTTCCGCGTATCAGAGATATCTTTGGATGCGAGAGATGGCTCCCGGAGTAGATCTTCCAGACATTCCTGAAGAATTCCATTTTCTTCATTCCTTTCACTAAAACAACGTCGAAGAGTCCGTCATCGAGTTTCGCCTTCGGAGCTATTTTCATCCCCTTACCAAAGATTCTTCCGTTGGATATGGTCCCGATGAGATATTCATCCTCAGGGAGGTCTTCACCATCTATTTTTATCTTAATTTTTTTGTTCTTATAGCTTATAAAAGTGGAAATTAAACATTTGAGATAAGAGGACGTTTTCCGCTCCATCCTGTTTTCGTTGACTTTCTTAACGACTTCTCCCCCTATTCCGAAATCAGAGACATTCAGGAAGAATCTCTCGTCTTGTTCCCCGGAGTGATTTTTAAACCTGACTCGGCCGGTGTCAATCAGGTTGGACGGAGCTTGAGTGATGACCTTCAATGCCTTCTTCAAACCCAGAGGAATATTCAGGCTCCTCGTAAAATCACAACCTGTCCCTGAAGGCACAATTCCTAGAGTTGTATCTGGATTGATGATTTTTTTATTTTCATAAAATCCATTAGCGATTTCATTGATTGTCCCGTCACCTCCCACTCCGACAATCAGTTCTGTGCCTTCTTTTATGGCCATTCTGGATATTTCAGTGGCTTGTAAGGGTTTTTCAGTGAACTCGTATTTGAATTCTTTTAAGAAACTTTTCAAACCATCTTTAATCTGATCCCATTTTTGTCGTGTCCTGCCCTTGTTGGATTCAGGATTAACGATTACCTGTGTTTTTAGAGACATCTGAGGCTCATTGAGGGATTTGAGGCGGCTTTTTTTTGAAGAGAGATATACCTATGATTCCACCCAGAGCTCCCAGGGCAGAGAAGAGGATCCCACTTACTAAAAGCTCGATAAGAACGCGTGGAACGGTTGTTTCAAAAGCGCTCTCGTCAAACATGTTTTCAAATCCAGGAGGCATCTCTTCCATGTATTCGGCAAACCTTTCCATCAATCCCTGGAAAACTCGCTTATTCACTGGAGTGAGTATGATATCCATGACGGTCTTGACGACAGCAGCGATGATTCCTGTGAAAACTCCGACAATGGCCCCATCACTGGAAGTCAAGGGAGTTGATGAGTCTTTGATGAGAAGATATGTCGCAAGCATCGCTCCTCCAATTATCCAGAGGCAGCAGAGGCAGTTTACAATGGGAATGCTTGAGAGAACTCCTGCGACAGCACCTCCGATCAGAGCTGGGGTTAGCACAAGTGTTTTTTGCTCGTTCATCCTTCCTCCTTCTCTGTCCATTTTATCTATTCTATTTTGATTTTTACTCAGATTTCAAGGGATATTTTTAATTCCACTCGACTTTTCTCGAGCCCTATTCAAGAAAAAATCTGCCACACCGGTGATGAAATAAAAGGGAAGGATCAAGCCCCAGAGGACTCCTGTGAGAAAACGTATCCAATTGGACGTACTCCAGATATGGAAAAGATTTCCTAAAGCATCGATGACTAAAGGAGCTGTGACTAGAACAAAAGTGAGTATTTTAGGGATTAAAATCTCGGAAAATCCTCTTTTTAAGGGGTAGAGCCCCAATCCTCCCAGGAATCCAAAATAGATTCCTAGACAACGGGCGCACACAGCTAAAGGGTGTCCGAAAAGAAAAAAGGATCGCGTGGGGATTTGGTGGCAGATGGGTGTAAAAACCGCATAAGCGAAAACATTTAATCCGAAGGCTCGGCTTTTCAAGAAAGGAGCCAGGAAGATGATCCCCAGCCAGAGGAGAATCCCGCCAAACGTTAGAAAATAAACGAGAAGTATTCTGTTTCTTTTTTGCATATCAAGTGAGTTTTCTATTTAATAGGATAGATGAATATGTGGAAATGCGTTTCATTTCATGAGTTCTCTTCATGTGGTTGGGCTAAATCTTCAAGCTAACCGAGCCACAGGAATTTGTCAATTCTATTCATCGTGCTAGCACGGGCTGATGATACAGAATCCTCAGCATGGACTGGCCTGGCAAAGCAGCCAGACAAGCTAATGCGTCAGCCCGCGGATTTTCCCCAGCGAGGAAAATCCGCTTATTCCTCGGCTCGCTCTCCTCTTCGAGGAACCATGCCAACTCGCCTCCGGATGACTTCCTCATCAGCTTGCCTGGCTGCTTTAAAGCCATCGCGGTTTTGGAAATGCTTACGAAATACAGATAAAATTTGACAGAATACTCGTCAAGGTGTACATTAATTTTTCCTTCATCATACTTAGGTATAATGAGCAAATGATTTCTCAAAGGAGGTCATGATGAACGCAGTCAAATCCATAAAAATCATATCCTTTGTGATTTTATTCTTATTTCCTCTCGCAGTTCTTTTTTCGCAATCTGATGAAGCAATGAAGATTCTGGAAAGCAGTAAAGGGGGAGTCGTCACTCTCATGGCCCTGGGTGAAAATAATGAGATCGTCGAAGAAGGCTCAGGATTTTTTGTGGAACAAGGTGTCATTGCCACGTGTTATCATTTGGTCAGTAAGGCTGCATCCGTGACAGGGAAAAATGCAAAGGGGAAGAACTTAAAAATTGAGGGTGTGCTGGGAGTGGATAAAAAGTTAAACCTTGCTCTACTCAGTGTCAAAGGAAAAGCAACGGCACTCGCATATGGGAACTCAGATGAGTTAGACTCAGGCAAAAAAGTGTTCGCCGTAGGAAGCAATGAATCCGGAGAAATCATGATTGCAGAGGGAGAAGTAAAGAATATATTCGACATCGATTCTACCCGGAAAGTTGTCCAGACTTCCTTGGATGTGCCGATGCATTTCAATGGAGCGCCACTCCTAGGAGAAAACGGTCAAGTCATGGGCATGATCATTTTCTTTGAAAGAAGGTTTAAAATCACGCTCGCTTCTAATTCATTGAAAACAATGCAGAAACAAAGCTTGATCAAGTTTAAGGACTGGCAGCCAGAGGATTACATGGAAACAGAAGACGCGGCTTATTTCGCGGGGAAAACCTCGTTTATGCTCGATGAGTTAGGAAGAGCCCAGCTGTATCTTGAAAAATTGAGCAGGGCAAGACCTGATGACATCGAGATCCACTCTATATTGGCTTCATCATATGAGAGTATAAGAAATTACGATATGGCCCTAAAATCATATGAGAAGGTGATCGAGCTGGATAGTAATCGGCATGACGCGTATTACGGATTGGGCATGCTTCTCATCAATATGCGCCAATTTGAGAATGCCATGCCTCATCTGGAGAAAGCCGTCACGCTCAATCCTGATTATACGGATGCCTATTTTTACATCGGCAGTGCCCATCAGGACCTCAGGAATTTTGATAAAGCGGCCCAAGCTTACGAGAAGTTCCTTGAGTCCAAACCTGAAAATGCCTGGGAGGCATACTACAGGTTGGGGGCTTGTCAGAATGAACTGCAGCAATTTGAAAGCGCCATCGCATCATTTCAAGAAGCTCTTAAAGAAAAACCGCAAGATGTGAGAATTTATTCTGAACTGGCTAAGGCTTTTGAACAATCCAAACAGTACGATAGTGCAGAGGCAACTTACAAGAAGATAGCCGAGTTGATGCCTGAAGATAAGACAAGATATTACAGGGCTATCCTGATGATGTATGACAAGGCCAGGATGTCTGATAAGGCCATCGGGATTGCCAGGCAAATAGCCGAAATGGACCCCAGCAGCCATGAAAATTTTTACAACCTTGGTTATATGTACATGAATGACAAAAAATTCAACGAAGCCATCGAGGCCTTCAACAAGGCCCTCGCTATAGATCCCAACTATGACTACGCCATCTTTAATATTGGTGTTTGCTATTCCAAAATGAAAAAGTACAAAAGTTCGATCAATGCCTTTAACAGGCTCGTGAAAATAACCCCTGACAATGCAGATGCCTGGTTCTATATCGGTATCGGCTATATGCAGCTTAAAGATTTTAATTCGGCGTTAGAACCTCTGAAGAAAACGATTGAGCTTCGACCTGACTATGCAAACGCGCTATACAACCTGGCTATCACCTATTTAAACCTCAACGATAACTACAGTGCAAGAGAAATTCATAAAAAGCTCAAAGCGATTAATCCCAGCTTAGCCCAGAAGCTCGAACAGTACCTAAGGTAAAACAGTAGAGAACACAGCTAGTATCCCTAGCTGAGCAGAAGAATTAGGCTGCTCCAAATGGATCAGGGGGTTCGTTTTCCTACAACAAATTCTCCTGGCATCTAAAAATACTTCATCAGGAAGCTATCCGATTGACAAAAATCCTTGCAATATGATATATTTAATTCCTGGTTTAGCCCCCAATTCAGTGATAAACATCAACCTCTTGACTCTAAGAGGTTTATAAATACAGCACAGTTATCTACATATTCTTTCCATCCGAGAAAGAGTTAAGGGCAGGTGGCGAAATTGGCATACGCGCTAGGTTTAGGACCTAGTTCCTGATAAAGGAGTGCGGGTTCGAGTCCCGCTCTGCCCATTGATAAGTATTCTTTTAAGAAAAAACGAAGAAAGAGCAACTCAAAATGAAAAGTAACATTAAAGTCTTGAGCGGGTGCAAGAGAGAAATTGAGCTGGAGATCGACGCGAATGAGGTCATGAAAGAGTTCAATAGAATCGTGGTTCAATTTTCATCCCATGCGAAGCTTCGAGGTTTCAGACCCGGGAAAGTTCCCAGGGACCTTCTAAAACAGAAGTTTTACCCGGAACTGAAAGAGTCACTGATCAATTCACTCGTTCCCAAAGCATTGAACAGTGAATTTAAAGCTCAGAATGTAAATCCTGTGGGCATGCCTGTCGTGAATGACCTTCACTTCAAGGAAGGGGAACCACTTCAACTTAAAGCTCAATTTGAGGTCTGGCCAGAGTTTGAACTCCCTTCATATAAAAAAATCAAGGTTAAGCAGAAAAAGATCGATGTTTCTCCCCAGGAAATCGAACACTCCCTTGAAGACCTCCGGGCGAGATCTGCGGAGTATGTCCCGGTTGAGGGGAGGGGAGTGGCGGATGGTGATTATGTTGCAGTCGAGTTGAAAGGCAAAGACCTGGGCACAAAAAAATCCCTCCCGTTGGAGAAAGGAGTCATTCTTGCGGGGCACCAGGATAACGAAGAAATTCTGAATAAGAACTTAATGGGGTCAAAACCAGGGGATGAGAAAACCTTCACGATCGAACATGACAAAGACCATCAGAACAAGAGACTGGCAGGAAAGACGATCGAATACATCATGAAAGTCATTTCGATCAAAGAAAAAAAACTTTCTGAACTCGATGATGAGTTTGCTAAGGCGATTGGGGATTTCAAGAACCTGAAAGCCCTCAAAGATAAGATTGAGATGGAGATCATCTCCACGAAGGAGAAAGCTTCGAGAAATGAAATGGCAGAGGAGATCATAAAAAAGATATCTGACAAGCTTACTGTAGAACTTCCTGAGATTCTCGTTGAACAGGAAAATCTGGCTGTCACGAAGCGTCTTCTTTCTTCCCGTCCTCATAAAAACCTGAGTAAAGAAGAGTTGGATCAGTTAAAAACGCAGGGAAAAAGAAAAGCGGAGCAAAACCTTATGAATCATTTGATCCTGCAGAATATTGCTGATAAAGAAAAACTGGAAGTCAATGATCAAGAGCTGCAGGAGGAGTTTAAAAGAATTGCTCAAGTGAATAACCTGGCAGTGGCCAAGGTCATAGAGAGTTTCAACAAAGAAGGGAGGAGAGAAGAATTGAGAAGCAATCTCGTGTTGAAAAAGACGGTTGACTTTTTAGTGGATAACGCTATAATAGAAAGATAGTTATCTCATGACTTTAATCCCCCGGCGTCCAATCAAGTCAAGAATGAACTAGATGTTCATCAGCTTAGACTGGTCATTGGAGTATAAATATGCAAAATGCTAGTAGTAAATCTGAAATTATAAAAAACATCTCACTGATCCCATTAAGGGATATTGTCGTTTTTCCTTCAACTCTTGTTCCTTTTATTATTGGTCGTCCATCCTCTATCCAGGCTCTTGAAATGGCGACTGAAAAAGACAAGATGGTCTTTTTAACAGCACAAATGGATGCTTCCTTGGATAATCCTGGCCCAAAGAATATTTATTCAGTGGGCGTAGTCGCAAAAATCATCCGGGCGATAAAAATGGACGATAAGAATGTGAAAGTCATTGTCGAAGGAAGAAAAAGAGCAAGAACTATTGAATATTTGAGCACTTTCCCATTTTTCCAGGTCCTGATTAAAGAGATGAAAGAAATTGAAGGAGATAGCCCAGAAGCTGGAGAAATCCTCAAGAGAGTCTTGATACTCTTTGAGGATTATTTGAAACTCAGCCAAAACGCAAATTTCGAATCCATCATTCCAGCCTTGAAGGATAACAATCCTGACAGGATAGCAGATATTATTTCCTCTCATCTTTATCTTGCCTTAGAAGAAAAGCAAAACCTTCTTGAGACGATCAGTGTTCAAGAACGGATTCGAAGGCTGAACTATATTCTGGAAAATGAAATACTGAAAGTCCACACAAGGCTAAAAAAAGAAGGGAAGAAGACCGGGGGAAAGAAAATAATGATAAAGGACAGTGGCCAAAAAGTATTCCCGGCAGGAATTAGTTTTAAAAAGGAAGATCAACCGAACGAAATAGAGGAACTGAAACAAAAAGTCGCTAAGGCCCACATGCCCAAGGATGCAGATGAAAAAGCCAATAAAGAGATAGAGAGACTGGAATCCATGCCCCCGATGTCCGCTGAAGCCACTGTTTGCCGGAATTACCTCGACTGGCTCACAGCATTGCCCTGGAACAAAAAGTCGAGAGAGAAAAGAGACCTGAACGAAGCAGAGCGGATTTTAAATGAAGATCATTACGGATTAGAAAAGGTCAAGGATAGAATACTCGAATATCTCTCTATCCGAGCGCTTGTGAGAAATCCGAAAGGAATTATCCTAGGATTTATCGGTCCTCCTGGAGTGGGGAAGAGTTCTCTTGGGCGTTCGATTGCTCGAGCAACCGGGAGGAAATTCGTCCGCCTATCGCTTGGAGGAGTTAGGGATGAGGCTGAGGTTAGAGGGCATAGAAGAACGTATATCGGCGCTTATCCTGGAAGAATAATCCAAATGGTCAAAAGGGCGGGAACAAAGAATCCGGTTTTCTTATTGGATGAGGTCGATAAGATGAGCATGGATTTCAGGGGAGATCCGGCATCTGCATTGATGGAAGTCCTGGATCCAGAGCAGAACAGCACGTTTTTAGATCACTATATTGACACGGATTTTGACCTTTCTCAGGTTATGTTTATCGTTACTGCGAACATGCTCGAACCTGTGCCTCGGCCTTTGATCGATAGGATGGAAATCATACGACTTCCGGGTTACACAGAAGATGAGAAATTGCAGATCGCCAAACAATTTCTTTTGAATAAACAGCTGAAAATCCACGGTCTGAAAGAGAATAACCTCAAAATTTCTGATAAAGCGTTTATGAGGCTCATCCGTGGATACACGCGGGAAGCCGGAGTCAGGAATATTGAGCGGGAGATCACATCTATCTGTCGAAAAGTCGTCAAGAAAGTCGTATCCAAAGGTAAATCTCATGAAGAAAAAGTCAACACAAAGAACATTGAAAAATACCTGGGCATTCCAAGGTTTAGACGCAAAGAGATAGATAAAAAAGACGAGGTCGGAGTGGCTATCGGGATGGCCTGGACCGAATTCGGAGGAGAGCTTCTGACGTTTGAGGTGACTAAAGTTCACGGGAAAGGAAACTTCACCTTAACCGGCCAACTCGGAGAAATCATGCAGGAATCTGCTCAGGCTGCCTTCAGCTATGTCAAAGGAAAGATTTTTGAATACAATATCGCGAGGGATTTACATAAAAATTATGATATCCATATCCATGTCCCGGAAGTCGCACAGCCAAAAGAAGGGCCTTCTGCAGGTATTACCATCGCCACATCGATTATTTCTCTTCTGGCCGACATTCCTGTGAGAAAAAAAGTGGCCATGAGCGGAGAGATCACTTTAAAAGGAAAAGTCCTTCCTGTGGGCGGGATAAAAGAAAAATTGTTGGCGGCTCATCGGGAATTGATAAAAGAAGCTATTCTTCCATTCGATAATAAGCCCGATCTTAAGGATATTCCGAAGAAAATAAAGGATGACATGAAGATTCATTTCGTTGAGAACATGGATGAAGTTTTGGAAATTGCATTGACGGAAGAGCTGTCCATCAAGCCCAAAACAGATAAATCTCCTGTCTCTTCTGCGCTTCCCGAGGGTGAAGAAGGAGGGGAGACTTTTAGGGGCCAGATGTAATTCACTGATAATAATTAAGATAAACAATATTTCCGTTTCACCGATATCAATCTTCTAAAAAAATAACAATAAAGAGGTAAAGAAATGAAAGAGTATAATTTAGCTGATCTGGATGAAAAAAATATCACAGAGCTGTCTAAGATTGCTGGCGAAGTTGGTATCCCTGAGGAAGAAAAAGAAGATTCGAACAAGCACAATCTCACATTCAAGATTTTAGAAGCCCAAGCCAAAAAAAATGGTTTGCTTTTCTCTGAAGGCGTCCTGGAAACTCTTGATGATGGTTTTGGCTTTTTAAGAGCACCTGAATTCAGCTATCTGCCGAGTCATGACGATATCTACGTGTCCCCATCACAGATTCGGAAATTCCAGCTGAGAACAGGAGATACCATCTCAGGTATTGTCCGTCCTCCAAAAGATGGAGAGAAGTATTTTGCACTGATCAAGATTGAAGCCATCAACTTTGCTCATCCTGATATTATCTTTTCGGAAAGAAGGAATCTGTATTTTGATAGTCTCACACCTCTTTATCCTTTTGAAAAAATAAAACTAGAGGATAGCGACAGGAAAAACCTGAACGCACGGGTGATGGACCTTCTGACTCCGATCGGAAAAGGTCAGAGAGGACTCATCGTGTCCCCGCCTCGAGCAGGGAAGACTACGCTCCTGAAGACAATCGCAAAATCCATCGAAAAAAATCATCCGGAGACCTTTTTGATCGTTCTCCTAGTGGCAGAGCGGCCGGAAGAAGTGACAGATTTTAAGAGAAGCATTAACGGAGAAGTTGTTGCGTCGACTTTCGATGAGCCTCCTGGAAGGAATGCTCAGGTGGCGAATATCGTGCTGGAAAAAGCAAAAAGACTTGTGGAGATGAAAAAAGATGTGGCTATCCTCCTTGACAGTATCACGCGTTTAGCAAGAGCACATAATGCGATTATACCGCCTTCTGGGAAAGTTCTCTCTGGAGGCATAGATGCCAATGCTTTGAATAAACCCAAGAAATTCTTTGGTTCCGCAAGAAAAATTGAGGAAGGAGGAAGTCTCACGATCGTTGCCACTGCATTAATTGACACCGGAAGCCGAATGGATGAAGTCATATTCGAAGAGTTTAAAGGAACAGGCAACATGGAAATCAATCTTGATAGAAGACTCGTGGATAAAAGATTGTTCCCTGCAATAGATATCTCAAGATCTGGAACCAGAAAAGAAGAACTGCTTATTAAAGACAAAGAACTTAATAGAATCTGGATACTCAGAAAAGTCCTCGCTCAGCTGAGTGAAGTGGAATCTATGGAATTGCTGCTTGATAAAATTGGAAAGACTAAAACGAACAAAGAATTCTTAGATCAAATGGATAAGGGCATGTAAATCGGGTTTACAGATTATAATACAGCCTGTAATGATGTAATGAGCATCAGAGATAAATTTGTCCTCACTCTTTCCAACCCGAAAATCTGAAGAGATTAGAGTTTATCTAATAATTCTCTAATCGTCCGGCCGTCAGGAATACGGACATTCGGATTAATATCACTTAACTCCCGCCAAATCTTCACTGCTTCATCCCGGAATCCCACGTCGTAATAGAGGACAATTCCCTTGTTGAACCGGGCATGTTCGTGTCGTGGATTCATTTCCAGAGCCTTATCGAAAGAGGCGATGGCCTCTGTTGGATTACCATTCCTTCGGTGCATGACTCCCATGTCTGTCCAGACGTTAGGACTGTTTGGATTCAGGTTAATATATTGAGTGTAAGCCTTGATTGCATCCTGATATTTATTGGAGTCGAAATACAAATTTCCCAGCTCCAGCCAGGCAGCTGTATCATTGGGATTGTTTTGCACCTCTCTATCCAGTGCAAACATCCGGGCCGAATCCTGAATAGGAGGATTCTGTTTGGACGTTTGGGAAGTCGCACCTGGACTGGACTTGTAGGCATTGTATATATTTCCGCCAAGAAACCCGACCACTAAAGCAATGAGCCCAATGATCAAAGCGGTGTTCAGTGGGATAGTTTTGATTTCAGGTTTTTTAACATGTACCATAGGGCCTCCTATTGATTTTGGGAGTGATTAAGATTTTAATTTTATTATATTTCTCGCGAACTTTCTACGATTAATCGATAAACACATTCCAATTCAAGAACGGATGCAGGAATGGCTAAAGAGCATAAAGCAGTAAAATCACCAGGAGCCTTTTCGTCGGAGCTTGGATCTGTCTGAAGTTATAACTTGCTATACAAAAGCACTAACGTACACTCACACACTTCATCTGTTTTTGGTCGCGAATCAGCAGTTTGCCATCGGACAGTGCCAGCGGAGCCCAGCATTTAATGGTATCGAGCAATTTTGCTTTTGCCAGCTCTTTGAAGCCTTCAGGATTTGGCTCGATAAGATACAGGAAGCCTTTGTTGCCGTCAACACTTAGAAGCAATCCATCTACCAGTATAAATCCTCCCTTGTCAAACAGGGGCGCTTTGCCTGTCTTCCACATTATTTTGCCATCAAGGTCCATACAAACCAATCCATCCCTGGTTTCATTAGTGCTGCAGTGACCGAAGAGATATCCTTTGTAGAGGATGGCTGGATGGACGTGAGTCCCAAACTCATCAGTTTTGTAAAGTTCGCTCACGATAAACGCATCAGATTCTTTATCCACTTTAATCATAGCCGAGCCGGCCCGGTAGCCTCCTGTGATAAAAATTCTCCCATCACCAATTTCTGTTACATTGGGGACAGGAATTTTACACTGCCAGCCTTCGTAGGACCAAAGCACTTTGCCGGTTTTTGGGTCCATTCCCATAACAGCGCCATTGGCGGAAATCATAGACAGTTGTCGATCGCCTTCGATGGTTATGAGTTTTGGCGATACGTAGCCAGTCTTGCCCGGAAGTGTTGATGAAGCCCACTGCACGGCTCCTGTAAGTTTGTCATAGGCTACAACTCCTGTTTTTTGTGTTTGTGAGGCGAGTATCAACACATTCTCATAAACCAACGGATTCTGTGAGATGCCCCAGGTTGGCAGTTCTTCTTCCGTGAAATCTGTCCAAACATTCTTTTCCCAGACGGATTTATGTGTGCGTTTATCAAAGCAGTGAATATGGCCGAAGGGCCCGCACGTATAGATGAAATTCCCCTCGATTGCTGGCACAGACCGGGAGCCGGGATGTGTGGTTTCGCCTGGAGCGTCATATGCGAATGTCCATCTCTCCTTGCCCGTAGCCAGGTCGAGGCAGCGCAATATGTCCTGTTCGTTGCCTATCCGGTCAAGCACGTATACATTGCCATCACTTACTGCTGGTCCTCCGAATCCCTCCCCGAGAGGAAAAATCCACAGCACATCAGGATCACTCTTGTTCCATGAGCGTTTTATTCCTGTTTCCGTCGAGATCGCATTTCGGCCAGGCCCAAGATACTGTGGCCAATCGATCGCTAAACAAACGCAGCTCGCAATCAATACGAACATCACTGCTAATGCTAAATGCTTTTTCATTCTATTTATCTCCTAGTGTTTTGGCTCCTACGAATTAACATCTGTCGAAGGTGTTATTTCTCTAATAGAAATAAAAATATTGAAATACCAAATCTCTTCTCTCATAGATATTCCAATCTATATTATATATCTTATCCTTTTAAAGTATTATAAATATCTCGAAATATTTTAGTTGAAATGAAAGCTCAATCTAAAATAATATTGGAGTGCTAAACATGAAAAAATTCCTGACTATCAGATTTATAAACTCTCAGGAATCAAATTTATTTACATTAATCAAGGAGGGTATCCATGAGACAACACGCTAAATTTCTACGCGCAATCCAACTGTTTGCGCTGGTGATTCTTGTTTTGGGATTTTGGGCACAGATCATCGAAGCCCAAACCAAGATCACTTCTCCCGAAGAATTCTTTGGATTTCAGCTCGGCAGCGATCGAAAAGTCGCCCGCTGGGACAAAATTGTCGATT
>DAOVAM010000265.1 GCA_030671065.1 Candidatus Aminicenantota bacterium | reverse complement strand
AACTGCCGCTACCTGTAAGTTAAAATATAATTCTGACGATCCACCTTAAAGGAGGATCTGGACCAAGCTCTCGCTGAATCAAACTGAAGCTTTAACTCGATAGGCGAAAAGAAAAATGAACAACAAACATTCTCTCCAGATGACTGTTGTCTACGACAACAATCCATCCAGTGAGAAGCTCCAGGCAGACTGGGGATTTTCCTGCTTCATCAAAGGGCTGGAAAAGTCCATTCTCTTCGATACAGGAAAAGAAGGGAAAATCCTTCTTTCAAACATGGAAAATCTCGGGATCCATCCAGATGCTATCGATCTGGTTTTCCTTTCCCACGAGCATAAGGACCATACGGGAGGCTTAAATGCCCTTTTATCTAAAAATTCCAAGATTGAAGTCTGGCTGCCAAATTTTTTCTCTTCAATTTTTAAAAATATGATCAAAAACAAGGGAGCATCCGTCAGAGAAGTCACCAGCTTTAAAAAAATCTGCAATGGGGCTTACACCACAGGAATAATCAAAGGTTGGATTAAAGAGCAATCTTTGATCCTAAACGCAGAGAAAGGCCTCATTCTGCTCACTGGCTGCGCTCATCCCAGGATCGTCAAGATAATCGCCACAGTGAAAGAGCTTTTAAAGGAAAATATTCATGTGGCACTAGGCGGCTTCCACCTTGCTGCTTATGATGAGAGCGAAATAAATGAAATCATAGAGCAATTTCAAAACTCAAGAGTGAAGAAAGTGGGCCCGTGTCATTGTACAGGAGATGAGGCCCGCAGGCTTTTCGCTGAAGAGTACAAAGAAGATTTCATAGAGATAGGTGTCGGAAAAGAGATTAGAGTTCAATGATTCTCTCAATTGCCAGCGGGAAAGGAGGAACGGGAAAAACAACGGTCGCTGTCAATCTCGCTTTATCCTTGGATGGAAATCAATCCATTCAATTTCTGGACTGCGATGTGGAAGAACCCAATGCGCATTTTTTCCTCAAGCCTGAAATTACTAAGCGCAAAGAGGTTTCTCTCCCTATCCCAGAGATATTAGAAGACAAGTGCACTTTTTGCGGCAAATGTGCCGAAGTGTGTGCCTATAATGCTATTGCTGTCCTGAAAGATAATGTTCTTGTCTTTCCCGAACTCTGTCATGGATGTGGGGGATGCAGCCTCTTGTGCCCGGAAAAAGCAATCAATGAAAAAGGGCAGAGGATCGGAGACATCGAGTTTGGAGCCACCAATGACATACAGTTCATTCACGGAATACTCGACATAGGCCAGGCCATGTCTCCTCCTCTCATCAGGGAAGTCAAGAGGCATATAAACTCCACAAGAACAATCATCATCGATGCTCCTCCAGGAACATCCTGCCCTGTAGTGGAGTCAGTTAAAGGAAGCGATTTTTCTCTTCTTGTGACCGAACCGACACCTTTCGGTCTCAACGACCTTCGCCTGGCTGTTGAAACATTGAAAAAGCTTGAAATTCCCTGTGGGGTTGTCATCAACCGTTCCGATATCGGGGATAGTCAGGTTGAGGATTACTGCCTCGAGCAAAGCATTCCAGTCCTGATGACCATTCCTATGGACCGAAACTTTGCCGTAGCCTACTCCAAAGGAAAAACCATCATCGAAACTCAACCCGATTACAGGGAAAAATTCCAGGAATTATTCAGAAAGATACTTGCCATAAAAAAATGAAACAGCTCGTTATCATAAGCGGAAAAGGCGGAACAGGAAAAACAATTATTTCCGCTTGCTTTGCCTCTCTGGCTCGAAGCAAGGTCATGGTCGACTGTGACGTGGATGCGGCCAATCTCTATCTCCTTCTCCATCCTGAAATCCAAGAATCTCATAAATTTTCTGGAGGGATGAAAGCGAGAATTGAACAGAATAACTGCTCCAGGTGCGGTGAATGTGTGGACGTCTGCCGCTTCTCGGCAATTCACGAAAAAAAAGATGGCGAATTCATCGTCGACCCCATCTCCTGTGAAGGATGTGGCATCTGTTATCATGTGTGTCCAGTCGAAGCCATAGAAATGGAAAAGAGCATATCCGGAGAGTGGTTTGTTTCCCATACCAAATACGGACCATTTGTTCATGCCAGGCTGGGAATCGGTGAGGAAAATTCAGGAAAACTGGTTACTGAAATCAGGAAAAAGGCCAAGGAAATCGCTGAGGAAAACAACCTGGATCTCGTTATCATAGACGGACCTCCTGGAATAGGCTGTCCGGTTATTGCCTCCCTTTCAGGAGCAGATTTGGCGCTGGTTGTGACAGAACCCACGCTTGCCGGGATTCACGATATGGAACGAGTCGTGGAAATGGCTCATCATTTCAAGATCGAAACGGCCTGCTGCATCAATAAATTTGACATCAATCCCGCCAATTCAGCAAGCATTGAAGACTGGTGCCAAGAAAAATCTATTCCCTTGCTGGGGAAAATTCCCTTCGATGAGGAAGTGACACAGTCCATGGTCAAGCTTATTCCTCTGTCCGAGAAATCGAATAATGCCGCCTCTAAAGAGATAAAAAATATCTGGCTAAATATAAAAAAAATCATATAACTGAGTTGAGGAGAAAAAATGAAAAAGACAGATTGGCAGTACCTGGTTGACACCTTTCTATTTTTCTGTATTGTTGGGCTCGTCTTCATCGGTTTTCTGATGGGACTTTTCCTTCCTCAGGGCCCCACAGCCCCGGAGAGCGCCAAATACTTCCTGGGCCTTCACCGCCATCAATGGGGAAATATCCATCTCTACCTGTCCATTGCTTTTACAGTTCTCGTCATCATTCACCTCATACTGAGTTGGAAATGGATAAAGAGCAAGTCCCGTCAGATCTTTAAGAGGGGATGGAGATCCATGCTGATCCTCACGGCTTTTGTTTCGATCCTTATTCTAACTCTTTTTTGGGCTTTCTACCCAAGAATTCCGGGCGCTTATGAAGATTA
>DAOVAM010000062.1 GCA_030671065.1 Candidatus Aminicenantota bacterium | reverse complement strand
ATCCTAGATCAGCACTCCTTATCGCTTTATCGATTTCATCGAGAGTTGAGGGATCCCAGGGCTGGATTGTGATCAATGTCGGGTCAGGGACTCCGAGCGTGGCGACTTGATTGATGGGAGTTTGATTCCCGTAATAATCGACTTTTATATCTTCAAAAATGCTAATATTCGCCCGGCCGGTTCTCAATTTACTCAGATCTTTACGGAAATGCTCTGAAGAGACCTTCATTTTTTTCTCGAGTTCCCTTAAAATGTCTTTGACCATCTTTATCCCTCTTTATACAAAGATTGTAAAAGATCTTGCTAAAGGTCGAGCCTGTTCAGTAGACGCGTGTTCCCACTTTCTGACCTAAAACGGCCTTTTCGATATTCCCCTTCTCCCGTAAACAGAAAACTATTATCGGAAGACTGTTCTCCTTACACATGGAGATTGCAGTCGTATCCATAACCTTCAGATTTTTTTTAATAACATCGATGTATTTAATCGAGCTGAACCTTTTTGCAGTCTTGTCGACCATCGGATCGGCTGAATAGATACCATCGACTTTAGTGGCTTTCAGGATCACTTCAGCTTTGATTTCAAGAGCTCTTAATGCAGCTGCCGTATCCGTAGTAAAGAAGGGACTTCCGATTCCAGCACTAAAAATGATAATCCGTCCTTTTTCAAGGTGTCTTATGACTCTCCTCCGGACAAAGGGCTCGGCAACGGCTTTGATCTCGATGGCAGAAATATGCCGGGTGTCCACTCCCTCTTTTTCTAGAGCATCCTGGAGAGCAATTCCATTCATGATAGTCGCCAGCAAGCCAATATAATCCGCTGAAGCCCTATCCATTCCTGCATCCGACCCAAAAGCTCCACGAAAGATGTTCCCTCCTCCTATCATTATAGCAATTTGGACACCTAAATCATGGATCTCTTTTAATTCTCTCGCGATAGAATTCGCCATATCAAGGTCAATTCCATAAGAATTTTGGCCGAGGAGGGATTCACCGGAGAGTTTCAGCAGAATTCTTTTATAGGCCAGTTTATTTCGAGGCATGACTGAATTCAATTCATGGCTGACCCAGCTCAAACCGGGCAAACCTTTTTATCTGAATATTCTCGCCAAACTTTGCGATATAGGAAGCCACAAGCTGTTTAACAGCAACTTTGTCATCCTTCACAAAGGGCTGATCCAGTAAGCACACTTCTTCATAAAATTTCCCAAGCTTCCCCTGGATAATCTTATCAACGATTTCTGGAGGCTTCTTGGAATCTTTAAACTGTTCCCGAATGATCTCTCTTTCCTGATCTAATACTTCGGGAGAGATATCTTCTGAAGAGATATATCTAGGATTAGAAGCAGCAATGTGCAAGGCGATGTTCTTCACCAGGCCTTTAAACTCATCATTGCGTGAAACAAAGTCTGATTCACAATTCACCTCTACCAATACTCCTATCTTATCATTCAGATGAACATAAGAACCGACGATGCCCTCAGCTGTCTCCCGACCCATTTTACCCTGAGCACGCGCATATCCCTTTTTTCTCAAAAGAACAATCGCTTTTTCAATGTCTCCTTTAGACTCCTTGAGCGACTTTTTGCACTCCATCATTCCGATTCCTGTTCTCTGACGAAGTTCCTTCACGGTCTCTGCTTTAATTTCCATCTCGTTTTCCTTTCTTAAGCTGATTCACCAGGCCCCGTAGAACCACCTTCTCCGCCTTCTGAAGACTTCGATTCAGGGGCAGTTTGTGCCTGATTTTCCGGAATAGTCTGCCCTCCTTCTGGCTCAACCACTTCTTCCTTTTTGGCTTCTTGAAGTTCGGTTTCCATTCTCCTCTGCTTTCCCTCCATGATTGCCTGGGCTACTTTTGATGCGAACAACTCAATAGCTCTCACCGCATCATCATTCCCAGGAATCGGATGGTTAATATTTTCCGGGTCTCCGTTCGTATCCACTATAGCCACGATAGGTATCCTCAGTTTCTGGGCCTCCAGAATCGCGATTTCTTCCTTGGTGGAATCAATGATAAACAATGCGCCAGGAAGCTCATGCATATTCTTTATTCCACCTAAATTTTTCGAGAGTTTCCTGTAGACTTTCTCAAGCTTGGACTGCTCCTTCTTGGACATAAGGTCCCACCGCCCATCCTCTTTCATCTCTTCCAATTCAATTAACTTTTCCACGCTGCCCTTGATCACATTGAAGTTTGTCAGTAGTCCTCCAAGCCAACGCTGATTGACATAACTGGATTCACATTTTAAGGAGTTTTCCTTGATAATGTCCTGAGCCTGCTTCTTTGTTCCAACCAGAAGGATATCTTTTCCGCTCTCAGCGACACTCCTTATGAACAGAAGTGCCTCTTTGAAAATTTTTATCGTTTTCTGTAAATCGATGATGTAGATTCCATTCCTCTGGCCAAAAATGTAGTCTTTCATCTTGGGATTCCACCTTTTCGTCTGGTGACCAAAATGAACACCTGCTTCTAAAAGTTCTTTCATTGTTACTAAAACCAACAGAAATCCTCCGTTTATCTTTTATGGTATTGTGGAGCCTTTCTGGCGCCTAACAATCCGTATTTCTTTCGCTCTTTAATCCTGGCATCTCTCGTCAGTAAGCCTGCGTTCTTCAGGTTGGACTTCAATTCCTTATTAAACTCGACCAAAGCCCGGGAAATCCCTAAGCGGATTGCATCTGCCTGTCCTCCGAGCCCTCCGCCGTTCACTCGGATAAAAATGTCAAACTTGCTCTCTGTCTCGGTCAGACGAAGAGGCTGCTTGATAGTCTGCTTCTGGCTTGCCAGATTGAAGTATTCATCGAATGGGCGAGGCCTTTTATTCACGTAGAGGGTGACATCACCTTTTCCTGGGCGTAAAAAAACCCTTGCCACCGATGTTTTTCTTTTTCCTGTTCCGTAATACTGAATTAAACTCAACTTTCCTCCTAAAACCGGTATTCTTGTGGTTTTTGAGCCTCATGAGGATGATCTATTCCCTTGTAAACCTTGAGCTTTTTGAACACGGCGCGACCTAGCTTTCCCTTGGGAATCATACCCCTAACAGCTTTTCGAACGACTTCTTCAGGCTTAGTTTCGAGGAGCTCTTTGAGAGTCTTGACCTTCAGCCCACCTGGATAACCGGAATGAGAATAGTACTTCTTCTGCTCGATTTTCTTTCCTGTCACATTAATCTTCTCCGCGTTAATGACGACAACAAAGTCTCCGCAGTCAAGAAAAGGCGCAAACTCGGGCTTCCTCTTTCCACGCAGCAAAGTCGCGACTTCAGTGGCCAACCTTCCGAGGATCTTCCCGTCGGCATCAATCAGCCACCATTTCTTTTCGATCTCGTCTTTTTTTGGTGTGAACGTCTTCATTTTCTCTGACCTGAGATTTATTCTTTCGAAAAAGAGTGATGCTCTAAAATACTAAATCTTAAGGGAGTTGTCAACCTTTACCAAACTGATAACAACAACTTAAAATCGTCTTATTTCATTGTGCCCAGTGGCGGACTCTTCTTTTTTTTGAATAGATTTTGATCAAACCAACACCGATTAAAAATCCTCCGATATGAGCAAACCAGGCTACTCCACCCCCAATTCCGATATTCATGACTTGAGCGACGAACCACAGCCCCAGGATTAAGAAAGCCGGGACGGGCAGAATCCAGATGAATATTATGGTGAGAACTCTTGCTCCAGGATACAGGATGAAATAAGCTCCAAGAACTCCTGCAATAGCTCCACTCGCCCCGATCATCGGAATCTTGGAAGACTGATGGAAAAGAATATGGATAAGACCTGCCCCTAATCCAGACAGAAGATAAAAAAGGATGAATCGGAATCGTCCTAGAAAATCTTCGATGTTGTTCCCGAATATCCAGAGATAGAGCATGTTTCCAAAAAGATGTAAAAAACTCCCATGAAGAAAAAGGGAAGTCAAAAGAGTCAGAGGCGGAGATATCCGAGGCAAATAGGTGATCGTGGTCAAATGTGTGATCTCGTAGGGAATCGCGCCCATTCTATAAATTGAGTACTGCAATCCCTGAGGCGAGAAAATTTGGTAGAGAAAAACAAGAATATTCAGAGTGATTATGACAACAGTGATGACAGGAAAACGCTGAGTGGGATTCTCGTCTTTAAGAGGGATAAACATTGTGTGCAGGAAAAGTCACGGATTCAGATTGATAAAAAGATAAAATTGGTATTAGAGAAAATCGAATATCTCTTCCGGTCTATCTAATTCCTCTCAGCTCTTGTTCGGTCCTTCTTCTATCTGCCTCTCTCTTCCGGGCAACCTGGAACTTTTCGGCCCACTGCTCTGCTTCCAGGGTAAGACGTGCTGCATTTTCAGGCCAAAGCCTTGCCTTCAAGCTTCTGTTGAGAACACTCATGTAGGCGTAAGGCTCAGGGTAGGAGGGGTTCATCTCGATCGCCTTCTGCAGGGCTGCCTCACTTTCATCCGCCAGTTTCTTCTGCTCTCCGGCGGATATCATATTCTGCAATCGGTGGGCTTTTGCCCAGCGGTTCACTCCAATCGCATACAAGATCTCGGCATTATCAGGGTCTTGTTTGGCGCGTATCATATGAAATTCGTTCGCTTTGTCGAACTCGGGTATTGGTTGCAGGTTATCATAAAACTGAGCGATGTAAGCATAGCCCTTAGGATCCTCGGGATCAACCTCGATCCTTCTCATGTACATCTCTTCTGCTTTTTGAAACGGCGTCTTTCCTCCATCACCCATTTCCGTCTCAGTTATTCCCGCGTATTTTGTGTAGAATTGAGCGACAACATAGTAGTTTTCCATCTTGGTCGGTTCCATTTCAATGATCTTCAGGTACATCTTCTCAGCTTCCTCAAAGTCCCTCAATCTGTCGTACATATCGCCGAGCGAATATATAATTTCTTTATTGCCAGGATCAATTTCATAAGCCTTTTTGAGGGCATCCAAAGCCTTATCCTTTTTTTCAATGTTATCTGGACTATCCACTCCCGGTTTGTAGAGACTTTTGTAACATTCACCGAGGAATCGAAAAGCCTCCACAAGATCCGGATTGTATATCAAGGCTCTTTCATACTCATCGATAGCAGGGCGGTATTTACCGTCAGAAAAAAGCGCGTTGGCTCTATTGAAATAATAATTCGCTCTCAGGTTACTGACTTTAAGCTTCCCACAACTTGTGAAAGCAAAAATCACTGTCAGAACAAGAAGAAGCATCAGGAAAGTGTTTGTGTTTTTTCGAGACATCGTGACCTCCTTATTCACTCGAGGGCGAATTTCTCCCGAGATTAAATTTATAATCGAATACGAGTTTAAAGTCAAGGAGAACAAAAAACCAGGGGAACACTCAGAGGTTATAATCCATTTGAAAAAAACGTGACCTTTATAAAAAAGTCGAAGTCCGTAGAACTTAGAGCATTCAGTTCATTCTCAAAACCAACCGGATGGGCGTTCCCCAGAAGTCAAACTTCTCCCTTAAAAGTTGAGTGAAAAACTTTTCATAGGATGGAGCAAGAGAAACTCGCGAATGAGTGAAAAGAATAAACGTTGGGGGAAGGATCCTCTTCTGAGTCATGTATTTAATCTTCATCCTTCTTTTCTTTTTTGAAAGAGGAGGGCAGTTTGTGTTGATCCAAGAGAGAAAATTATTCAACTGGGATGTCCCCACTGTTTTTTTCCCGTTCGCATAAACCTGCTCTGCTAAATCAAGGATTTTTACCACCCTTTTTCCAGATAATGCAGAAACAAAAAGAAGAGGCGCATAGCTGACAAAATCCAGCCTTGAGTAACACTTATTCTTAAACTCCTCTGTGGTATGAGTATCTTTCTGGATTAAATCCCATTTATTCAGAGCAACGATCATGGGTTTGCCGGATTCCTGAGAGAGATGAGCGATGGCTGAATCCTGTCGCGTGGGGAATTCCTGGGCATCCATGATCATGCAGATGACATCTGCCCGGGTGATGTTTTTTATTGCCTTAATGATACTGGCTTTCTCTCTTTTATCCTTGGTCCGGCTCAATTTGCGAATCCCCGCGGTGTCAACCAAGCAGAACGCCTTTTTATCCCTGTATATCAGAGTATCTGTGCTATCCCTGGTTGTTCCGGGGATCTCGCTCACGATCAATCTCTCTTCTCCACAGAGTCGATTCACAATTGATGACTTTCCAACGTTGATGCGTCCCACCAGGGCTACCTTAAGAAAATCGCTCTCCTCTTTATCGAGATCAGGAGTGGGGATTAAATCCAGCAGAGTCTGCTCGAGAATATCTATATTTCTTTTGTGTTCAGCAGAGATGGCAAACACATCTTCTTCGCCTAATCTGTAATAATCGCCGATCTTTGCTTCTTCCGATGGAGAATCAACCTTATTGACCACTACAAGAATCGTCTTGTTCAGCCGTTTTAGAGAAAGAAAGAGCTCCTCTTCTGCTGGCAGTAAATCTCTCCTTCCGTCCAGCACAAAAAGAAGTATGTCGGCATTCTCCGCCGCATCTTGGGCTTTTTCTCTGATCTGCGAAGAGAGGGGATCTTCCTGAGTATCAAAAAAACCGCCCGTATCTATGAGGACACATTTCTTGTCTTTCAGGCTGCAGACTGCGGAAACCTGATCCCGTGTCATCCCCGGAAGAGTGTGGACCAGAGATTTCTTCTCTTTTAAAAGGCGATTGAAGAGAGTGGATTTGCCCACATTCGGGAAACCGACGATTGCAATTTTTGTTAATTTTTTCATAAGGAAAAACGCTTTCAGTTCAGGAATCAAAGGTGATGATACTATTGGGCGATTAAATCATACAGGGGGAGAAAAGGCCGACTCAGATTGATGTGACCTCCCAGAGTTTCTCTTTCCCGCCCTTCGATCAAAATAAAAACTTTTTCAATTGAATTAAAATTGTATGCCAGGGAGTTCACCACAGAGAAAATCGTCGATATTTCAGCCGATGAACCGGAGAGATGCTTCTCCACGATATCTTTTGAAAAGTCCACATAAGCCACTCCCTCATCAGTTACATAAAGCTCTCTCAGTTTTGTTTCAGGAGGAAAAGGGGAGATAAATCCTCTTCGAGAACCCTTGATGAGTTCCTGAATTGTCTGCTTGGCCTGGTGAACTACGGATGTGTCAGCAGGAATCTCGCGCTCTTCTGGATGGAGAAGCGTATCATTCTCAGAGAGGAAGAAAAGAATGACTATTCTGGTTTGACCGGGTTGAAGGCGTAACGGTTCAACTTCCGGAGGAGAAATCGGGGCGGCTGGAATTATTTTTTCTTTTAAACCGCTTTTAAAAAAGACAATAACAAGAACAACCAAGACCACAAAAAGAATCCCGAGTATTGCGACTCTCTTTCTATCCATTTCTTCGCTCTACTGACGAGTGTAGCTGTTGATATAGTTCTCCAGACCTCTATAGAGTGCCTCAACGACATTATTCTGAAACCATTCTGTTTGTAATTTTCTCTCCTCATCGGGATTAGAGATAAAGGCCACTTCGACTAAAACAGCCGGACAGGCGACTCCAGTCAAAACCCTGAAAGGAGCCTGTTTGATTCCTCTGTTTCTTGTTTTCAGGAGAAAATTGAGCTCTTCCTGGAGAGTCTCTGCAAGCAGACTGCTTTCCTTGAGATATGCGGACTGCGCCATATCCCATAAAATCATGGTTATCTCATCCTCGCTATCTCCGCCGATTCCCTTCTCAACTACGGCAGGATTGTTTTCCAGGTAAGCCAGCATCCTGGCTTCATCATCCGAAGCCTCTCTGCTGAGAAAAAAACTTTCTGATCCGCGAGCATCTTTCCGGTACGAACTATTGGCGTGAATACTGATAAACAGATCGGCTTTTTCGAAATTAGCAATGGCCGCTCTATTCTCAAGCGATACACTCTCATCCGTATCCCTTGTCATGACAACGCGTACAGGCAAATTCTTTTCAATAACAGCTTTGAATTTAAGGCCAATTGCCAGAGCGATATCTTTCTCGAGTGTCCCGTACTTTCCCTGAGCTCCTGGCTCCATCCCCCCATGACCAGGATCAATGACAATAGTCTGAATTTCCTGAGTGGACGATTGATCGCTTTCCCTGGAAAGAGCTGAATCGAGGAGAGACTGATCCTCTCTATCCCCTCTTCTGCTCTCATCATCAGCCTCACTGAAATCAATAACTAATTGTGTCGGATCGTCCAGGACAAAATAGTCATAGCTAAAATCTCTGATTTTGGTCTTGATGGTCAGGATGTAATAGTCTCTTCCCTTTGTCCATCCATAAGATCTGATGATACGGCTGTCAAAAGGATCTTTCTGAATCCGAAATGGAATGTCTATAGAAATTTTCACCAGCAGGAAAGAAGAGCCTTTCTCGATTTCAAAGGATAGGGGAAAAGAGGGCTGGATGGTCACACGGCTGAACTCTTCGTAATCTCTAGTCGTTAATTTGAGGAAAGGCTGAATTTGGGAGACTGAAACCACACTCAAAAGAAGAAAGAGGACAGCTCCTGTGATAAAAGGTATTCTTTTTTTCAGGTTAACCAATTTCTCTTAATTTCCGTCTACTCAAAACTGATGCAATGGAGGCGGCGGGAATCGAACCCGCGTCCGAAGACATTCAGCAGACAGCTTCTACATGCTTATCCTCTTCTGCATCTCGTTCTGAAGTGTCCGAAGAGGAAGAACACAACTGAACCAGCCCTGATTTAGTTTCGCTCGCCGGGCTCAGGACGATCCCAGCTCGCTATCCTGCTCGTCGTCGCTTCTCGAGCACCGCAGGAAAGCGCCTGAGAAACGGCATGCCTACTGATTAGGCAGCAACAGGCAGTTGTTCTGCACTTAGTTGTTTTCCACCTTTTAACGAGGTGGGTGGAATCTCGACATGCTACGTCTACCTCACTATCTCCGTCGAAACCTGTTCGCCCCCATATCTCAGGGTACAATTATATGGATGAAAAAAAATTTTGTCAATATACAGGGGTTGGGGTGAAATTGGGAATGAATACCTGCAAATGGCTGTACGAGTGAGACCCGTACTTTCGATTCCTGAATTAACTAGCCGTATAGGAATGAATACGCGCTAATATCTCACCAGTGCTTACGAATATTCAAGTTATCTTAACTACTTACCAGCAGCGACTCATTTTCCACATGAGAATGTACAACAGGCGTATAAAACGAGCCATCTTCCCTGACCATCTATTGCATTTCAAGAGTGGCTTCCTGATACTCTGTGTCGTTGTGTTTCCACTTTCATCAGCTGCAGTCACTGTGACGCGTATAGACCAGCTTCTTCCCTTGGGGTAAACATAGATGTTGTTTCCGTCAATACTGTAGACTCCTCTTCCCCGGACTCGTCGTCCACCCCTGTTGAAAATTTCAACTTTATCAAT
>DAOVAM010000019.1 GCA_030671065.1 Candidatus Aminicenantota bacterium | reverse complement strand
AAAGATTTAAAAAGTTTGTGAGCTTTGTCCTGAAAGCAAGATTGAGTCGCGTCTTCACAGTCATCAGATAAAAAGGGGCCAGGCCCCTTTTTTCCCTTAAGAGATTACCACGTCGCTTCGCTCCTCGTAATGACATTCTTTATAAGAGATTGCCACGCTTCGCTCGCAATGACATCCAAGAAGTGCTTCCGAGAAAAAAAGGGGGCAGGCTACTTTATTTTAAAGGAAAAAAGGGGCCTGGCCCCTTTTTATTTAATGACTTTGAGGACCCGACTCAATCTTGCTTTCAGGACAAAGCTCACAAACTTTTTCAATCTTTCTCTGAAGCTGGTTTTCTTATACGCGTCTCTTTCAGCTCTGTAGGAAAAATAAATGATCCAGGGGCGTCCTTTTATATTATTCACCGGCAGAAAGCGCCAGTAGCGGCTGTCAAAGCTGTTATCACGGTTGTCACCCATCACAAAACACTGACCGGAAGGAACGACAACAGGACCATAATTCTCTTTGATGGTATCATTATAATAATAATAATTGTTTTCCTGATCCTGATATTGACCGATCATGTGGATTTTATAATCTTCCAGGATGGGTTCATCATTGATGTACACTTGCTTGTTCCTGACCTCGATTTTTTCCCCTTCCAGAGCAATGACTCTTTTGACAAAATCTTTCTCCATCTCCTGAGGGAATTTAAAAACAACGACATCCCCTCTTTCTATCTTCTTTCTGGGAACAAGCAATCCTTCCAGAGGCAAAACCGGGTCAGAATAAGCGAATTTGTTCACAAGAAGGAAATCCCCGACAAGCAGAGTGGGCTCCATGGAACCTGTCGGAATCTGGAAGGCCTGAACGACAAAAGTCATGACAAAAAAAACAAAAACAGCAGTTTCAGAAATAAGCTCAAAGAACTCTCGAAAACCGCTCTTTTCCCGTTTTTTTCCTTCTTCTTTAGGACCCTCGGGTTGGGCCTTTTTTTCTTTCATCTTTTCATCTTTCATATTAATCTGCTCTCATTTTATATAACGAACGAAATACTCAAAACGATTAAAAAAATAAAATTCATCAGAATCGTGTTCTTCACGGCTGGAAAAAATCCAGGCCAGTTGTCAAAGTTCGCGCTGCCAATTTTATAGACAAGAAAAGGGAGAGGAAGTGTGATCATGACCATCAAAGACCATAATGGCCAGCCGCCAAAAAATATCCCTGCGAGGACAACAAGATAACAGATCATGGCTAAAAACAGATAGATCAACATACTCTTTTTGAATCCAAAAAGAATGACCCAGGTTTTTCTTCCTGTCATATAATCCGCTTCCTTATCTGCGAACTCATTGATCAACAGAACCAGAGTCGTCAAGATTCCTGAAGGAACAGCCACAATCAAAGGCCAGATTGAGGATAGAGTTTCAGCCTGAACATAATAGGAACCCAGGACCATCAACGGTCCCCAGGCCAGGAATATTGCAATTTCTCCCAGTCCCTTGTTGACCAGTCGAGCAGGAAATCCGTTATAGCTAAATACAAAAAACACAGCGGCCAGACCTATGTATAAAATGACATTTCCCTCTGAAACAGCATTGAGATAGAGGCCTATCGCTGAACCCAGCACAGCGAAAATAGCTGATACAACAAGAGCCTCCTTGGGTTTGACGAAGCCATCCAGAACCATCCGGCTTCCGCCCGAGAAAGGAACCAACGCATTCTTGTTTGAGGCATCATTTCCGCTTTTGAAATCAAAATAATCATTGGCCACGTTACAACTGATATGTAGGAAGCAGGCACCAAAGAAAACCAGAATGAAGTGAAGAAGATTGAACTGGCCTGTCTTCCACCAGGCAAAAGCCGTGCCCAAAAACACAGCCCCAGCACTCACAGTCATAAAGGGGAGCCGCAAAAGAAGGAGACTCGCTTTTGACTTTTTCATCGTATCCACCGAAATAACATTTTATTTTGTCCGAAAGTTTATATTATATTTTTCCAGCTCAAATAATCAAGGGAAATAAATCGAAAGCTGTCCTTGGAGCACAGAAAATAAATGCATAATTTCTTTATTTTGATTAACTTACCTTACAACCAGAATCAAAAGCATGCAGGTGGAAAGGAAAAGGCCGTTATTTCATACCACTCCCGCTTATCTCGCCTTTAGTAAATATTTATATTATACTGAAGCCATGAATTTCACTCTTTTCGGCTATCCAAAAACCGGAAAAACCACACTGTTCAACCTTCTCACCGGTGCAAAAATCGAGATCAAATCTTATGAGGATGGGAAAAAAGACCTCAACCGGAGAACCTGTCCTGTTCCTGATCCCCGGCTTGAAAAAATAGGGGTTCTTTATCCTGAAAAAAAGAAAATTCCAGTAACAGTGGACTTTGTTGATCTGGCCGGGATCGCCTATGGAGAGGTCAAAAACAGTTCTTATCTCAGTTCTCTCCGTCTGGCAGACGGCCTCACTCATATAGTTAGGGGATTTCAGAATGAGCAGATCCCCCATCCTAAAGGCAAGGTCTCTCCCGAAGAAGATATCCTTTCCATGGAAGAAGAACTCTTGCTGGCTGATTTAACCTCGATTGAATCCAGGTTAGAAAAACTGGAAAAAGAGCTGCAGCGGTCAAAAACACCAGAAGGAGAAAAAGAAAAAGAACTCCTGGAGACTCTGCGCTTGCATCTTGAGGAGGGAAGAGGGATTCGTGAGGTTGAGCTTTCACCTCAAGAGGAAAAGCTCATCAGCAGCTTTGCCTTCCTCAGTCAGAAAAGGCTTCTCCACATGGTGAATGTGGACGAGACGGATATCCCTCTTATCGAGAATCCGGATAAATTTTATCCTTCCAACAAAAAAGGGGTCACCATCCAGGCTTTCTGCGGAAACATCGAGATGGAAATCCTTGAACTCGAAAACGAAGAGAAAGAACTGTTCCTGGGTGAATACGGTTTGAAGGAGTTGAGTGCAGTAAAATTCCTCAAGGCTTCCTATGATCTGCTTAAAGTCATCACTTTTTTCACGATCGGCAAAGATGAAGTGAAGGCCTGGACCATCCCGGAAGACACAACTGCCGTAAAAGCTGCGGGTTCGATTCACACAGACATAGAAAAAGGATTCGTCCGCGCCGAAGTCATTCTTTGGGAAAAACTTCTCGAACACGATTCTTTTCAGACTGCAAGAGAAAAGGCGGCTGTACGGCTTGAAGGCAAGGACTACATTGTCCAGGACGGGGATATAATATATTTCCGCTTCACCAAATAAGACTGAAGCATGAAAAAAACATTCGAGATCACGGCATCAGACACTCATTCCTCTGCAAGAACAGGTATTCTCCATACGCCTCACGGTCCTATAGAAACTCCTGCCTTTGCTCCTGTGGGGAGCCAGGGAACCATAAAAGGACTCCCTCACAGCCTTCTTCAAGGACTGGGAGCTCAGCTCATGCTCGTGAATTCTTACCATTTATTCCTGAGGCCTGGGCTGGAAACCATAAGTCAATTGGGAGGAATCCATTCTTTCATATCTTGGAAAAAGCCTATTCTCTCCGACAGCGGAGGCTTCCAGATTTACAGCCTCTCACCTCTTGTCAGAGTGAAAAAAAAGGGAGTTGAGTTCACATCGCATCTCGACGGGACCAAAATATTCCTATCTCCTGAAGATGTCGTGGATATACAGGTGAAACTGGGCTCGGATATCATCATGACTCTGGATCACTTCCTCCCCTTCCCTGCATCAGAAGAAAAAATGAAGGAAGCTGTCAGCCTGACGACTCACTGGGCGAAGCGATCTAAAGAACACTTTCTCCAGCAAAACTCCTCCCAGCTTCTCTGGGGAATCACACAGGGAAGCGTGTATTGGGACCTGAGAAAGAAAAGCACTGAAGATCTACTGGGACTGGATTTTAGCGGGTATGCTCTGGGAGGGCTCGGATTGGGAGAGCCGAAATCCCAGCTTCTCGAAATCGTTGAGAAATCTGATTCATTGATTCCAAAAAATAAATCCCGTTATCTCATGGGTATCGGGTATATTCGCGACATCCTGGAGGCCGTAGAAAGGGGGATAGATCTTTTTGATTGTGTTCTGCCCACAAGAAATGCACGGAACGGGACTCTTTTCACGAGCAAGGGAAAAATAGTCATTAAAAATAACAAGTACGCTCAGGACCAGCGGCCTGCAGATGAGGACTGCACATGCTACACCTGCCAGAATTTCTCCCGTGCGTACCTGCGTCATCTGTATGAGCGACAGGAAATCAGCTCATCCATACTCAACACTATCCACAACCTTTACTTTTACCTTGACATCTTCCGCAAAATTAGGCAATCTATTCAATCAAATTCGTATCAACGTTTAAAAAGTATTATAATAAAAAGAGAGGAAGAAATATGATGTTTTTTTCAGCATTATTTGCATTTTCGCTCCAGGCTCAACCCGCTGCGCGTCCCCAGGGAAGCATGCTCACAGCCATGATCCCCTTTATTCTTGTCTTTGTTATTTTTTACTTTTTGCTCATTCGACCTCAGCGCACCAAACAGAAAAGACATCAGGGGATGGTCGAGCAGCTTAAATCTGGGAATAAGGTTATCACTGCAGGCGGAATCCATGGAACCGTAATGGGAGTTCAGAAGGACAGGATTGAAGTGAAAATTGCCGCCAATGTAAAAATCGATGTTGCAAAAAATTCGATTGCTGTCGTCCTGACACCAAAGCACCAGCAAAAAGAAAAATAAATTCTCGTTGATTAAAGAATCGAGAATAGACATAATTCACTCTACTATTTAAAAAAGTACTGCACTAAAAGTACAAAAACTATAGCATGAAAAAAGATTTACGCTGGAAAAGCATACTGGTTTTAGCGATTATTATCCTGGCTGTCTACCTTTCTTACCCGCCTAGTGAAAAAATCCACCTGGGTCTCGACCTGGAAGGAGGCATGCATCTTGTTCTCGAAGTCATCACAGAAGACGCCCTGAGTATAGAAACCGGCTTGGAAATCCTTCGACTCGAAGAGCAGCTGAAGAAAAAAAAGTTAGAGTATGCGACTGTCTCAAAAGACGGAATCAGCCAGTTCTCCATCCAGGAAATCAACTTGGACCAGGAAAATGCGATCAAGGACCTCCTGGACGAATTCTTCAAAGATTGGGATTATTCCATCACAGGCAATACCGTATCCGTCTCGTTAAAACCCGGCGCTGCCAATTATCTTAAAGACCTTTCGGTCAGACAAGCCAAGGAAACAATCCAGAACCGGGTGGATGAACTCGGGCTGGCGGAGCCCACCATTCAAAGGCAGGGCACGGGCAACAGGATCATTGTGGAGCTTCCTGGAGTCGAGAACCCGGATAGGATTAAAAACATCATTAAAACAACCGCCCTTTTGGAATGGCGGCTGGTGCTCGGAGGGCCTGCCCCTGATACAGAAACTTTGCTCCAGGATCTCGGAGGTGAAGTTCCATCAGACGCTGAAATCAAAAGAGGAGACCTGGAACGAACACAAGGCGGTTATTACCTCGTGAGTAAAGTCGCTCCAGTCACAGGAAAAGATTTGATCAATGCCCGCCGGTCAACTAATGAATGGAACAATCCAGCTGTATTATTCACGTTGAATGCAGAAGCAGGCAGAAGATTCTATCAGTTCACTTCAGATAACCTCAACAAACCCTTGAGTATCATCCTCGACGGCAAGATTCAAGAAGTGGCCAATATTAATGATAGGATCTCGGACAGAGGGATCATATCAGGAACATTCTCGATCGAAGAGGCTGATGACCTGGCTCTCATCCTCAGAGCCGGACCCCTTCCCGCTTCTGTCAGATATTTGGAGGAAAGGTCGATCGGTCCTTCCCTAGGAAAGGACTCTATCCGAAAAGGTCTGGCTGCGAATATCCTCGCCATCATCTTGATCATGATCTTCATGATTTTTTACTACAAGCTGTCCGGATTCAATGCTGTTGCCGCTCTTGCCCTGAATATTCTCATCCTGATGGGCATCCTTAGTTATCTTGGAGAGAATGCCGTCCTCACACTCCCTGGCATCGCTGGGATCATCCTGACCATCGGTATGGCTGTAGACGCCAATGTGCTGGTCTTTGAAAGGATACGAGAAGAGCTGGCTTCCGGAAAGAGTACACGAAGCGCAATCTCAGCCGGTTTTTCCCGTGCGTTCAAGACCATCCTGGATGCCAATGTCACGACGATTATTGCCGCCATCTTCCTCTTCCAGTTCGGCACCGGCCCGATCAGAGGATTTGCCGTGACTCTGATCATCGGAATCACGGCAAGCATGTTCACAGCCATTTTTGTCTCACGTTTAATTTTTGACCTAACTCAATCGAGGAAGAAAAAGAGAGAAAAACTGAGTATTTAAAATGCGGATATTCAAGCAGCCCAACTTCCAATTCATGAAGTACAAGATCTTCGCATTTATTTTATCCGGAATCGTCATCACAGCTGGAATCGTCAACATGACCAAAGGAAAAGGCCTCACAGGCGGAATCGATTTTACCGGGGGTACTCTGATTCAGATCAGGTTCAAGGATCCTTATCCTATCACAGAATTGAGAGAAACGCTGAGAGTCATTGAGCCCAAGATTCAGGAAGTGGAAGAAGGAGAAAGGGAATACCTGATAAGGGCGATGAGCCCCAAAGGAGAAACTGAGCAGGACCAGGAAGCCCACGAAATAATGGGGAAGAGGATCGTTGACATCCTCACTGCGGAGGAAGACCGAATCGCCATTGAAAATGGATTGGCTGACCTCAGCAACATCGATACAGACGAGTTGACATCCATCCTTCAAACCTCCTTTCCTGAAAGCACTCAAGACATTGCGAAATCGATCATAGAATTAAGAGAATCGAAGGAGCTCAAAGGAATCATAGAAAGTTATGACCAACTTCCTGTGGCAGGAATAGACCAGGAAGTCACTGATTTTCTGAAAGAAAAGACTTTTCTTGGAAGCCTGGCAGTCAAGCGTAGGGAATCTGTAGGGCCGCAGGTCGGAGATGAATTGAAAAGAAGGGCCACACAAGCCACAGTCTGGGCACTGATCGGCATGCTCTTCTACATCGGACTCAGATTCAAATTTGCCTATGGAATCGCCGCCGTCTTAACCCTGACTCATGACGTCCTGTTCACTCTGAGCATTTTTTCCTTCACCAATCGAGAAGTCAACCTCCCTGTCGTCGCCGCTATCCTGACCATTGTCGGATACTCCCTGAACGACACTATCGTCATTTTCGATAGAGTTAGAGACAACATAAAAAGAATGAGAAATCAAGAGTTCGAAGAAATCCTTGATCAAAGCATCAACCAGACCTTGAGCCGGACTGCTATCACTTCAGGAACAACTTTTCTTGTTGTGTTCTCCCTTTTTCTCCTTGGAGGAGAAGTCATAAATGACTTTGCTTTCACAGTGATCATAGGAGTGATCATCGGAACCTATTCTTCCATATACCAATCCTGCCCCCATCTCTTTTTCTGGAACAAGATATTCAAACCAAAAAAAGGGATGGGAAAATGACATTTTCGTCACTTCAAATTAAACTTGTAAAAAATATTTCTATGCTTTATACTTTTTTTATGGATGATACACAAAGTCTAATTTTGAGGTAAGAATATGGCTGACAAAATTGAGCCAAGAAAAGAAGAAATTCCTCAGATTTTTAAAGACTCATTCTTTATTGCTGAAAAAGGAACGGTACGAAGAGCTATTGCGTTTCCTGTTGCCTTAATTGTCCATGTTTTCCTCGTTGGTGCTATGATCATTGTCCCTCTTCTCAGCACACAAAATTTGCCCACAGTGGAAATCTACAGTGCTTTTCTCGCTCCTCCCCCACCTCCTCCACCTCCACCCCCTCCCCCAGCAAAAAAAACCGCGACCACCAAAAGAAGAACACGCATCCGACCCGTCCAGTCTCAAACCACGGTCGAACCCGGTAAACTCGTCGCTCCCGTCGAGATCCCGGATGAAATCGCCGAAGAAGAACTCTCTGATATCGGTATCGAAGGCGGAGTCGAAGGTGGAGTCGAGGGCGGAGTCGTCGGCGGTGTCCTCGGTGGAGTTGTCGGCGGTGTCCTTGGTGGTGTCGTGGGTGAGATCGAAGCTCCGATAAGAGCTGTGGGTGAAATCAGGCCCCCAAAACTCATAAGGGAAGTTCCCCCCCTGTATCCGGAAATTGCACGCCAGGCAAGAGTAGAAGGTGTCGTTATCGTCGAAGCGACAACAGATATGTATGGAAGAGTACAGAACGTAAAAGTCCTCAAATCCATACCTCTTCTTGACCAGGCAGCTGTCGATGCGGTCCGTCAGTGGGTTTACGAACCCATGATCATCAACGGCCGCCCGCGAGGCGTCATTTTCGTGGTTACAGTTACGTTTAAATTAAAATAAGCAAAGCTATAAATGGCTTTCGAAACTTAAAAGGAGGTACAAAAAATGGAATTTGGTCTGGTGCAAATGTGGAACCAAATGGGATCTGTAGCCAAAGGAGTTGGCTTTCTCTTATTTTTCCTATCCATTGTTACTCTCTATCTCTTCATCGAGAGACAACTGGTTTTCGCCAAAGCCAGGAGTAAGTCAAAAAAGATCGCCCCAATGCTTGCAGGGATGTTGAAAAAAGGTCAAATCCAAGAAGCTCTAAAACTTTCTTCTAAAAAAGATAACGCTGGGAGCCATTTAGCCCGAGTTACTGCAGCTGGCATCAAGGAGTTTTTAGAAGGAAAAGAGGCAAACCTTTCCCTTGAAGAGCAAATTGAATGCGCTCAGAGAGGTTGCGACAGAGCTTCAACCATCTTCTCTCAGGAACTGAAGAGAGGATTGAATACTGTGGCAACAATCGCAACATCTTCTCCCTTCATCGGGCTATTCGGAACAATCGCAGGCATCATCAACGCATTCCGCGGAATGGCTGAGACAGGTTCCGGTGGATTGGGCGCTGTTTCTCAAGGTATTGCTGAAGCGCTGATTACCACAGGCTTCGGGATCGGAGTGGCCATCATCGCTCTGTGGGCCTACAATTTCTTAAGCACAAGAATTGAAGTCTATGCTGCTGAGATGTCCAACACAGCATCTGAAATTGCGGACTTCTTCATTAAAAAAGCAGAATCGCAAGGGTAAAACTAGGGCCAATTCCAACAAATAGGGAGGCTTAAGATATGGGATTTATGGTTGAAAAGGAAAGCGACAGCGACGTAATCCATGAACCCAATGTCGTTCCTCTGTGTGATGTTCTTCTCGTTCTTTTGATCATCTTTATGATCATGACGCCGCTGATTAAAGCAGGAATCGATGTCGATCTCCCTCTTGCTCTCAACACCATCAGCATGCCGGAAAATCCAGAGGTTGTTCTGGCTATCAAGCAAGATGGGACTCTGTACTTAAACCAGCAATTGATCAAGATGGAAAATCTCCAACTCATGGTGGAAGAAGCTTTTCTCACAGCAAGTGATCATAAACTTTACCTGAGGGCTCATGGGGAATTGGAATACGGGAAGTTAATAGACATTGCTCTAGTCTTGAAGGATGCCGGCGTGGAAATTGTCGGAATTATAGCCGAAATCAGAGCTGAAGGGGAGGAACGGTTTCCTCAATAGATTAATTTCCTTTTATTTATAATTCGAAGGCATTCAAACGTTCGTTTTTCCTAAGTGAGAGGAGAGATAATCTTCTAGCTCTTCTTTTCGCCTTGGAATCCAACCCAAAACTTCACGCCAGATCGATTCGCCTTCCATGCAAAAATAAAGCGGAATATTCTTTCCCCCGTTTTCTTTTATGAATCTGACTATATTTTTATACATCTCCAGACGGAGTGGTCGAAAATACCTGAGTTTTCCATCCTTTCCTTTGATCATCTCATCATAGATGATCTTTGTCTTCGGGAATCTCTCCTGGATAATCGAATGGAGAGAGGGGGGAAACCTCAAGCTTCCCAGACTCATCCAGGCAATCCTTTCTGGGTCTATACTTCCCAATAAGTTTTCTATTGTGTCTTTATAGTCTTTTTCGTAGCCAGGATAGTGGATCAGAGGATCGAAATGGAAGCCGACTCGGAATCCACAGTCCAAGACTCTTTTGGCAGCATCTATTCTCTCCTTGACCGATGGAGCTCCTTCTTCTTCTGACTCTGCTATTCTTGATGAATTAAGAGACCAGGAAATAACGATATTTTGAGCGGGTTCGGCGTCGACGATATTCTTTATGTTGACAGTCTTTGTTTTCAGCTCAAACAGGACATTGGGCTTATTCCGGAAATAAGATATCAAATCTTTTGAATTTTCTGTTATGTGATCGAGGACCAGCGAATCTCCGAGCTCCCCTGTGCCTATACGTAGAGATCTGCCCTGGTTCTGGTGCAAAAAAACATCTAACTGCTTCCACAATTCATCAAGATTGGCAGTGATAGTGATTATAGTATCTGGCAGATAATGCTGGAGGATACAGTATGTGCAATCTAGAGGACAATTGAGATCAAGGTTGATTACAAAATAATTGCAGCCGATGTATTGGGGTGTACAGGGACAGGGCTTGATGAATTCCCCCTTCTTTCTGGTAATGAAAAGGTCTTTTTTTCCATGTTCCACAGAATCTCTTGAAATCTTTCTTTTTTCGAGAAAACCCTGAGGATCATCGATGATTTCCGTGGGAACTTGACCAATATTTTTCAACACTCTTTTCGTGAGGGGAAGAGTGAGGCTTTGCTTTTCGATATAGACCTTACGGGGAACGAATTCTGCCTTTTCCATAAACTTACTTCATTTTAAAAATATCTGAAAATTCATCTCTGGAGGACAATTTCTTAAGTTTGAGGATACTGGTTTTGAAGTGTTCTTTATTCGCGAAAGAAAAAGTGACCGTAAAATTCTCTTCTTCGAAAAACGGAGAATGACTGAGCATTATCTCTTCGGGCCACTTCATTTTCTTTAATACAGAATCAAAAGAGTCTTTCCAGGCTGAAAATGCAGGATATTTCTTTTTTCTGAACAGGAAACGGATTTTATCAGCTATCTGGAGTGGAGTGAGTGTTTCAGTGTTTCGAATAGCTTTGACCTCATCGGAGAGAAGGAGATCTTTAACAGAGATATCATTTCTCTTTGAAATCTCCAGCAAATTCTCGAGGATCTCTTTTCTCTTGTTCTGACCCAGGGGCAGGAGAAGAGACAGAAGAAGATTCTGTTCCTGGGATGTGAATTCTGCGAGAATCTTGACAGAGGAAAAAGACATGTTCTTCTCAGTGATGGCTCTCTTCACACGCGCATCAAATTGAGTAAAGGCCACATACGTATCCAGGTGGGATAAAGTCTGGGGGATATCGAGAAGAGGCAAGTAATGACTGATGATTCTCTTTTCCTGTTCGCCGAAATTTTTTAGCTTTGCAAGAATTTCTGCTTTCTCCATCAGATTAAACTCTCTTGTCGCCAGGTTCTCATAGAATGCCCATAGAAAAACCTCCAACTCATCCTTTTCTTCTATGACATAAACAGGAAGAGTAGAGAGAGAAAGCTTGATACAGGCGAGGACTCTTTTCCATCCTGATACAAGAGTCAAATGGTTATCCTGGAAATTCACAAGAGGGGGATTGAGAAGGCCTATCTCTTTGAGGGAATTCTTCATTTTTTGGAGAGAGAAATGATAAGAGGTACGGAACCTCTCGTCCTTGAGATTAATTTTCTTAATTTCTAATTGTTTCTTTATCATGTTCTTATTTTACTACAAATTCAAATTGGGGTCAGGCTTCAAAAACTTCAGTAACTTAAAATAATAAAAAGGGGCCTGGCCCCTTTTTAAAAGCCGGACCTCAACATCTTGTTTTGGGCGTGCTTTTCTGATATCTTGGAGAGCCAGAAATATGAGCAGATTGCATGAGAAAGGGATCGCTAAGCCAGAACCACTAAAAGATTTCAATGCAGAACGAGTTATCTATTTTCCGCTCGATGCGCCCTCCCGTCCGCTTATCCACACTGTAAAAAAAACCTCCCACAAGGAAATAAAGTCCATATTCGGAAGTGTCTATCTATTAAAGGATAAAGCCGTCCTTTACAAATGCATCGGAGCCCCTTCGGCCGTTCTGGCGCTAGAAACGCTTGTCGTTTCCGGAGCTAAAGAAATCATCATTATCGGGTTCTGTGGGTCCCTCAATCCTGAGTACAGAATGATGAGTGCCGTCAGTGTATCCAGAGCTCTATCAGAAGAGGGAACCTCAAGACATTACCTTCCCAAAAAGAAAATTTTTTACCCCTCCCCTGCTCTGAAAAAAAGAATCGAAAGTCGCCTCCAATCCTCCAACCTCCCTTTTCTCACTGGTTCTCTCGTCTCCACAGACGCACCCTACCGTGAGACGCGTTCCTGGCTTAACGAAAAGAAGAAAAAAGGACTAGACCTGGTCGACATGGAAGCATCTGCTGTATTTGCCTTGGCCGAATTCCACGGTATCCAGGCTGCCGCTTTGATGATCATCTCCGATGAAATCTGGAGCGGCGTATGGAAGCCTGGATTCAACAGCCCAGGACTCGAAAAGAAAATCAAGGAATATTTTATTCCAATTATCACACTCGATTGAATAAGAACAGTCGAATCGGATGAAAGGCAGAGGCATTGGAGAAAGGTCAGATTTGGGGAGCGGGCCTGGATGTCTATGAAAGAGAGCCTGAGATCGAAGAATATCGCGTCGTGGAAGATTGGGCGAGTTCTATTTCTTTTTTTCCATGTGAAGCGGTTCGTTCATGCTCCCGCTTCTAAAACCAGCCAGGTCTAATGCGGTATAAATAAATCCAAATTTCTTGAAATTCTTCGTTATTTTTTCTCTTACATTCTCATCCATAATTCTCGAAAATTCTTGCGGATCGATTTCCACCCGGGCAATCTGACCATGATGTCTCACGCGCACTTGATTGAATCCCAATCCCTTCAGGTATTCCTCCGCTTGAGCAACTTGTTTTAAACTCTCTGGTTCGATTTCTGTAAAGTAAGGAAAACGAGAAGAAAGGCAAGCTAAAGACGGTTTGTTCCATGTGGGCAGATCGATGCTTTTCGAAAGCTGCCGGATTTCGTCCTTGATCAGTCCCACCTCTTTCAACGGCGATCGGACACCCAATTCCTCTGCGGCCTTCGTTCCTGGCCGGAAATCGGATGAATCTTCATAATTCGATCCATCCAGAACATAAGGAATTCCTTCGGATTTGGCAATATCTTTCAGCTTTGAGAATAGCTCACTCTTGCAATAATAACACCTCTCTGGCGGATTACTGGAAAAATCAGGATTCTCCAGCTCCTTCGTCTGGATGACCGTATACCGGACATTCAATCTCCCCGCCAATTTGATCGCCTCTTCTCTTTCTTTCGATGGGTACGTTTCAGAGCTTGCAATGACTGCCAGCACGTTCTCCTCGAGTACATCGGCCGCAACTTTCAAGAGGAAGGAGCTGTCCACACCACCAGAGAAAGCCACCAGAACCTTTCTCATTTCGCGAAGGCGATTTTTCAATTCTTCAAATTTTGAAAGAGTAGACGTGGCAATCTCTTCGATCTTTCTGCTGCTTGTCTTACTCATGTCTCTTTCCTTCTCGTTCACTTATCTCAATATCAGTTTTGCTTTTTGCGGAAAATCATCGGTGCTCGATGAATCCACTATTTTTAATAAAAAATTCATTTTTCAGTATGAGATTGCCACGCTGTGCTCGCAATGACACCTTTAATCCATTCCACATATTGAGATCGCCACGCTGCGCTCGCAATGACAGATTATTTTCTAGCCTTTCTTTTTTTTGGGGATTTTTCGAATTTTTTTACTTCTTTCACGAATTCGGTGACAATCTCCTCCTCTTTCAACTTCCGAAAGACATTCCCTTTCTTGAACAGCACACCAACGCCCTGGCCGCAGGCCAATCCGATATCCGCTTCTCTGGCTTCACCGGGGCCATTGACCATACAGCCCATGACCGCCAGTTGAATATCACTTTTGACTGAAGAAACCCGCTTTTCAATCTCTTGAGCGATTGTCATCATGTCGACCTCACACCGGCCGCAGATCGGACAGGAGACAATGTCCGGCCCATGCGAGCGAATCCCGAGGCTGGAAAGAATGAGGAAGCCTACACGGACTTCGTCTTCTGGAGGAGCAGTCAGCGAGACTCTCAACGTATCCACCAAACCCCGGCTCAAAAGAAGAGCTAGCCCGACTGAAGATTTGACTGACCCCGGAACCAGACTTCCTGATTCTGTGATCCCGGCATGAAAAGGATAATCCACTTTATCGGCTAGAAGTTGGTAGGCGTCCACAGTGCGGTAAACGTCGGGGGCCTTCAAAGATATTTTGATATCATAAAAATCCATATCCTCAAGAATTCTCACATGCCTTAATGCACTCTCTACCATGGCCTCAGCATTGGCATCCCCGTATTTCTGGAGCAATTTTTTCTCCAAAGAGCCTGAATTGACGCCGATTCTAATGGGGACAGAATGTTGTTTGGCGGCCCGAACGACCTCTCTCACCTTTTCCCTAGAGCCGATATTTCCGGGATTGATGCGCAGAGCATCCACACCCTTCCTCAAGGCGGCCAGAGCCAGTGTGTGGTCGAAATGGATATCCGCCACTAGAGGAATGACGACCTGTTTCTTGATTTTCCCCAGAGCTTCAACCGCATCCCTGTCCGGGACGGCCAGGCGGACAACTTCGCAGCCTGCTTTCTCCAGCCTCTTGATCTGATCTACTGTTGCCTTGACGTCCTTTGTATGAGTTTTTGTCATGGATTGAACGACTATCGGCGCACCTCCACCGATAGGCACGTTTCCGATTTTCACCTGTCTTGTCTTTCGTCGCTTAACGGCAAGCATGGAGTCAGATCGCTGAATATCCTTTGAATTATTTTCTTTATTCATGCCCATGGCACTCACATGAACGGATGACTTTTACTCTAAAAGTCCAAATCAAATATTGGAGTAATCTTCTTCCCCCTCACATTATTTTCTGAATTTTATTTCTTCCAGAAAAGATAACTTTCCCACCCATTGGGGAGTGTCCTGGCGACATCATTCAGGATTAAAAAGCCAAGCAGAAATATGAAAATGGCAAATCCAAACATCATCACCATCTGCTTCAGCTTTGGACTGAAATCTCTTCGGAAAAGTCCCTCTAAACCGAGAACAAAGATCTGTCCTCCATCGAACACAGGAATCGGAAAAAGATTGATTATCCCAAGCTGAAGACTGACAAAGGCAATGAAGCTCAACATGGAAATGAAGCCAGCGCGGAAAAAGGCGTAAGAAAATTTTGCGATCATGATAGGGCCTCCAACCTGCTGGGTTGAAGCCTCTCCGGACATAAGGTCCTTTATAAAATTGAAAAGCACAAAAGCGAGTTTCGTATTCTCCTTGATGCTCCGGCCGATCGCCGAAAAGAATCCATATTTCCTGAACTCATACTGCTTCCAGGGCCCGACGCCAATCTTGGCAACCTCTCCTTCTAGACGGGGTGTGATGTAAAGGGTGAGTTGTTCCCCCTCTCTCTCGATTAAAAATTCAAGCTTTTCAATTGGACTCTTCTCGATAATCTCAGTAAATCTATTGAAATAGACTGTCTCACCGTTAATAGCCAGGATCACATCACCAGCCTTCATCCCTCCTTTTTCAGCAGGAGAGCCTGGCTCTACGACAACAATCTGTGTAAATATCTTCGGGGAAAAACCCGCATATCCCATATCCAGATCTAATGCTTTCTGACTTTCAGTCATTAACTGTATTGTGAGGATTTCATCTCCCCTCTTGACTTCGAGTGTGATCAGTCTATTGGGTTTTGTTCCTACGGCGATTTCAACATCATTCCAGATCTTTGTCTTTCTGTTGTTGATGCTCAGGATTTCATCGCCCTCCATCAAATTTACACGTTCTGCAGGAGAGTCCTCCTCGATCCATCCGATAATAGGACTCTTTCCCGAATACTCAGGAATGGTCACACCCATCATGCTGATAAATGCCACCAAAACCACAGCAAGGAGAATGTTCATGGCTGAGCCCATAAACAGAACCAGGAACCTCTCCCATCTCTTTTTCGCCATGAAATCATAGGGAGCCAGATCTTTTTTCTTCTCAAAAGCATCCTCTCCTGTAAACTTGACGAAACCACCCAAAGGCAAAATGCTAATCCTATAATCAGTATCCCCCCTTTTGATCCCAAACAGCCTTTTTCCATAACCCCAGGAAAAGACTTCTACTCTTATCTTCACCAGTTTGGCTACGAAAAAGTGTCCGAATTCATGGACAAAAACAAGGATGCCAAAAACTATGACGAATGAAAAAATACTTCCTAAAACTGTACCCATTTCAAGACCTTCTCTCTATTAAATTCCGGGTCATCTGTCGCGTTTCCCGGTCAACTGAAAATATATCTTCTAAATTCTGAACCTCTCTTTGTGGATGATTCTCGACTGCTTTGGATACGATTTCTGCAATATCCAGAAATCCTATCTCCGTTTGAAGAAATGCAGAAACCGCAATTTCGTTGGCGGCATTGAGAACGATCGGAAAGCTTGCTCCTTCTTCCAGAGCCTGGCGAGCGAGTTTAAGGAGTGGAAATTTTTCAACATCCGGCTCAAAGAATTCCAGACTTTTTATTTGGCTTAAATCCAATGATGGCAAAGAAGAATCTTCTCGCTCCGGATAGGTCAACGCATACTGAATCGGAACTTTCATATCTGTCGGGCTGAGCTGAGCTAGAACAGATCCATCGTTCATCTCGACAAGGGAATGAACGATACTCTGGGGATGGATCAATACCTCCAACTTCGCTGGCTCGATATTGAAAAGCCAGTGCGCCTCAATGAGTTCCAGTCCTTTATTCATCAAGGTAGCTGAATCAATCGTGACCTTTTTGCCCATCTTCCACCGTGGATGATTCAAGGCATCATCGAGTGTAATCTCCTCCATCTCCTGGGAGGAGCTACGGAAAAACGGGCCACCCGATGCCGTAAGGATCACTCTCTTCACATTGTCCACTCTTTCCTTTGCCAGGCACTGAAAAATGCCACTGTGCTCACTATCCACCGGGATAATCTGAGCACCAGATTTCTCAACCAAATTCTGAATCAGAGAACCAGCAGCAACCATCGACTCTTTATTCGCCAGTGCAATTTTCTTTCCGGTTTCCAATGCTGCAAGTGTTGGTCTTAGCCCATCGATCCCTGTAATGGCCGAGACAACAATATCATTCTCTTCAAACTCTGCTACCTCTTCTGCTCCCTTCTCCGAAAAAGTCACATGCAGGGACCTGTCCTTGAATTTCCTCCTGAATTCTTCTGCTTCTTCTTTTTTTTTCAAAGAAACAATCTTGGGTTTGAATTTTTCTATCTGCTTCTCAAGCATCTGAGTGTTGCGTCCTGCAGCGAGCCCCACGACTCGGAATCTATTGTTGAGTTTATCGATGACTTCAAGGCTGCTTTGTCCGATAGAGCCTGTTGAACCTAAAATTGCGATATTTTCCATTTATGCCAATGTTTAATGATTATTTCTTACCAGAAAAAATTCACGAAATAATAGAAAAAAGGCGTGGCCAGGATGAGACTGTCCATCCGGTCTAAGAAACCGCCATGGCCGGGAAGGGCATTGGACGAGTCTTTGACTCCGACAGCCCTTTTGAACAGAGATTCCAGAGGATCGCTGAACTGGGCAACAACATGGACAACAGCTCCTGTGAGAATCGCCATCCAGAGGGTGATATCTTTCAGGATAGTGAAATGGATGATAAGTCCTCCCAGAATCCCAAAAACAAGGCCACCAATAGCGCCTTCCCAAGTTTTTTTCGGACTGGCGATCGGAACCAACTTCCGTCGTCCCAAGAGTTTTCCTATGAGATAAGCTCCTGTATCTCCCAAAAATATAACTGCCAGAAGGAAAAAAATATAAAAAGAGCCCTTTTCCATTTTCAACAGATAGAAATGATTCAGTGTGAAACTCAGGTATAAAGCCCCAAAGAATGTCAGCGCAAATGAAGAGGGAAAGGATGCGAGCTTCTCGAGCGTTCGGATAGAAACGACATAATATACAGCGGCAAGAAGCAGGTATACGAATAGAGCTAACGCAAGAGAAAATCCTTCGAAATAAAAGGACGAAGTTATGAGCATGGCCAGAATAACTCCGAAGATTTTCTGAGGAAAAATCTTTTTTACACGGAAGAGATTGTAAAATTCAACAAGAGAAGCCAATATCAACACTTGTAGTCCGAGTAAAAACCAGAAAGGAGGCATAAGCTGGACAAGGCAAAAGGCAAAACCCAAAAGCACAATTGAAGTTGGCAATCTTTTCCGAAGACTCATT